>JAKQGD010000153.1 GCA_029573365.1 Bacteroidota bacterium
TGTTTAATTAGTTAATAATATCCAAATATAAGGACTTCTTTCTAAAAGCCAAAATATTTTGATGTTTATTTTGTGCAAGTTTAAAATAAAAAAGCCTCACTACCATATGGGCAATGAGGCTTCAAAGGGGAAATTGATATAATTTTCAGCTCGTCATCTGATTCTGACTGCGGTGCCCGTCTCAGTCCTGCCACCTGTGGTCCATCTATAGACAATCAGCCCATACGGCAAAGCATGGGTCGGTATTTTTACCGTGTTGGACCCCCTGACCAGGTGGTATTGTTTTTGGATCAGTCTCTGACCGTTGCTGTTGTAAATTTCGAGCAAGGATTCTGACGCTTCCGGTACGGAAATTTCAAAATGCAGGTCATCTGCAAATGGATTTGGATAGGCTTTTATCCCAAACATCGTGAGGCTTCGCGATTCTGTGTTTTGGGGCACCAAAGATCCCGGGTCGACAGAAATATTTCCTTTTTTCACTGCAATGAAATGAACTGCAGGATCGGGCTTAGGTATCGAGTCGAGGGTGACCGTAAGGGGCACTGTGCCGGTAAGTACATCCTCAGGGTGGGCAAAGGTGGCACGTGCATCCAGCAGATACCACTGGTGGCTGCCCGGCAGTTGCTGGCTCTGGCCTGTAACAAAAGCCATAAGCAGATTCTGGTCCGCTACGTCTATTTTTCCATCCTCATTGATGTCTGATGCCAGATACTGGTAATATGACTGGAAGGTCACCTCGCCCAGAAGGAATTTGGTCAGGAGTTCTACGTCTTTGTTGTCAATAAAACGTCTCACATCGTCAGTATAGGTGGCCGTCAGGTCCACCACTTTGTTGTACACACCAATGCTGTCGATTTTATATCTTCCGGTACTATCAGTAACGGCTGTTTTCTGGATGTAGGTGACCGTAGAGTCAATGTGCTCTGTGATCTTTTTTACCAGGATGTACCTGTACAACTTATAGCCTGAGAGGTTGATAAAGGAGTCAAGCTGAAGTTCCTCGGTGGTGTCTCTGGTGATCTGGTAACTTTTGATGGCGTCCCTGTATTTCATGGTGACTGCGGCCCCGGAGAGAGGGGTGTCCGTCAGGCTCGCTACAAGGCCTGCAACCCTGTGTACGGAATCTACCGGCGGAGGCAGCGGATGGCAATCGGGAATATTGGCACCGTTGTTCTGTATAATCACTTCTACGAGGCAGTAATTCTGGGCTCCTTTGGAATCGGTGACCCACATTTCTACCAGGTTTTTGCCTATGTTGTCGCAAGTAAACACCTTGGCAGTATGGGTGACATCTTTAGAAAATGAAAACTTAAGCGGTCCGTAGCCGCAGGCAGATTTGCTGCCCTTGTCGAGGTCCTTGGCCCAAATCTCCACCATGCCATCGTCTACTTTGCCATCGTTGTCTGTATCTATGCCCATAAGTGCTGTAGTGATGGTGCCCAGGCAATAGGGCACAGGCTTTGAAGCATTGACCACCACGACGTTTGTTGTACATGTTTTTGTCTTGTTACATCCGTATTTTACGGACCAGGTCACTTTGGTGGTCCCAATGGGATAGGTGCCGGAGATGTCATTTCCCTTGGATGTGGAATAAGGCGAATTGTTGGTTACGGCAAATTCCCCGCCGCAGACACTCGGGTCGATCATCAGTGGCGGCACAATGACCTGTGCGTTTTTGCAGTTAAATGAATTGACAGTAATCTCAGCCGGACAGGTTACTTCAGGTGGGGTCTTGCTGATGATGTAAATCCACTGCACGTGAGTGTACATACCTGCTCCGCTGCCATAGTCATAAGAACACCAGTCCATAACCTTCCAGGTACGCATTATTTTTTTGCATTGACTGTTGACGGTAAAGGTCATATCGCTGTATGATTTGCCGAGCATGGTGCACTGGCTTGGTGCCCATGTAGGATAGTTGTACGGCGGTGACAGCTGGTTTGGATTGGTATTGGGATTGCAACCTTCGAGTTCGAGGTCCTCAGGCCACGTGATGCCCGGTCCACCCGAGCCGGTGGCTGTCACATATATGGTTTGTGTACACGAATGCCACTGCCAGTTGTAGTCTTCGACCATCCACGTACGTGTGATGGTGCCTGTATTGCAACTGTTGAGGTAATAATGTACGGAGGGAGCACCTGCAGAATAGGTGTAGGGTCCGTAGGTATAAGTGGCATTTCCGTATATGGAAAGATTCCACAGCTCGGCGGTACACGATACTGTAACGTTTGGCGGACAGTTAAGAGTGAAGGTCCATTCAGGACTTGTTTTGGCATCCGCATTGATATAAAAAATGCTCCATAATGCCATGACCAGAGACCATGCCCTTAATACGGGGGGTAAAGATGTTTTCATTCTTTTGAGACTTTTGTTAAATAATAACAGTTTACATATTACAACAAAAGTACATGTATTTTAAATTGAATGTATGTAGTTTATGCAATAATTTTCAAAAATTGGGTGTAAACCCTAAAATTTAAGTGTTGATTTACAAGAATTTATAGTTTAGGTTAAATTTTAATATGTTTAAAAAAAAACAGATAATTGTTTAGAATTTTTAAGGTTTATCGGGTAAAAACGTACCAGATGACGTAGATCCAGCCTAAAAATGCGTGGAGGATGGCCCACAGTACGGATTTGTTGCGTGACCAGGAGGCGACCACTGCCAGGACAGAACCCAGGCCTATGCCTCCTTTGAAGCCATTGCTTGCCAGTATCGGACCGTATCCCTGGCTGTTGGCCATACTTAACACAAAAAACATAAGGACCAGGACAAGTAGGGTTTTTCGGATTTGCATGATGGTAACATTTGTGTAAATGGAATAAAATCAAACTACAACCAAAGATATAGACATTTTAATGAATCTTGCTGGCATTTCTACATTAGAAAACGCCAAAACAATCCCGGCAAGACAATATATGACGCCGGCAAATAAGACCATAAATCAAGGAATCAACAAAAGTGAAGAAGAAAAGAAGTCGGGACGACTGGATTCGAACCAGCGACCACTAGCACCCCATGCTAGTACGCTACCAGGCTGCGCTACGTCCCGAGACGCGGCAAAATTAAGATTAATTTTGGCATTATTTATCAAGTATCGGCAAATTTTAAGAATTTTACACCGCGGCAGCCAAATTGGCCGTAAGGCAATAAATCAACAGGCTCAAATCACATATTATTACAATTAAATAGTTTACATATATACAATTTGTTTAATAAATTGAAAATAAAAAGTCCCCGTTATACCACTTATCTAGCATCAATGGTGATTTTATCATGGCTGCTTTACACCATATTAACCTACGACCCGGAGTGGAACAAGACCTACCCTGCCACACAGGGAAATACGGTAACCGTCTTTTTGATTGATGGTTTGTCCTCAGAAATATTTGTGCGGGAGATGAATGCGGGGCTTCTTCCCAATCTGAAGGCTCTGGCCGACGGAGGCACTTATGTCAGGCAGGGAATATGCAGTTTTCCTACGATGACAGGCTACGGATATTATCCGTTTATCACCGGCAAAGATGCACCGGAAAGCGGCATACTGGGACTCAGATGGTTTGACAGAAAAAGGCAAATCGGCAGTTTCCGCAATTATGTAGGCAGGACCAATATCAGGATGAACGAAGATCTGACCGACAGCCTGCAAAATATATTTGAGCAGTCAAAACCGTACTACACGGCCTCTATCAATACGTTTATGAACAAGGGAGTAACCCACAACATAAAAACCGGGTGGGAACACACGACAGCCAAGTACGCAGACATGACACTTTTCCGCTGGCTGAGGGCCATACCTCTGGTGGGCCAAAAACTGGCACCCGACCACTTTGAGCACGAAACGAGGGCCATGGACCTGGCAGTACGTCAATTACAGAAAAACCCCAAAGTACACTGGGTTACCTTTCCGTCGCCTGATGCTTCAAACCACGTGCACGGGACAGATACCACATATAGCCTTCTTTTGCACCACATAGATTCACTGATAGGCGGGTATGTGGCTGTAGCCCAAAAACTGGGACAAGGCAGGAACCGGATGATCGCAGTGGTCTCAGACCATGGAGTCAGTGATGTAACCGAAAATCTCGACTTTTGCGGATGGCTTCAACAGGAAACGGGGTTGGTGACAGAAAGGGGAAAATCCATTAATCTGATGACATCAAAACTGGATGAGCCGATAGAAAGCTACCAGTCACTGGATGGATATTTTGTCATCAACGGAAATCTGGCAGGTTATCTTTATATGAAAACTCCCGGCTTGCCGCCGAATGTTGCATGGGCTGAAAATTTAACTCCTGAGCTACTGGAATCGTATCCGGGCCCAAAAGGAAAAACCGACATCCCAAAAATATTATCCGAAAATCCGCAAATAGAGTTGGTGGTTTACCGAGGTACCTCGGGCCACATCACCGTGAGAAACGGACGAAACAAAGCTGAAATCATGGCCGATACTGCAGGAAGGCTGATATACCACCCTTTGGAGGGAAATCCACTGATGTATCCCACGCATCTACACCATGTTGCTCTGGAAAACTCAGAATGGCTCGACAAAACGCTCAGCACACCGTTTCCTTATGGGCTGGTGAGGATATATAGCCTGATGAATCATAAAAGCATGGGCGATGTGGTCATTACCAGCAGAAAAGGTGTCGACCTTGCCCACGACTATGAGTTGTTTGTCCACAACTACAAGGGCGGCCACGGCGGACTCAGAAAAGAGATTATCTCTGTACCGTTTATCTATAAAAAACCGGGATCAAAACCACTGATTGCCAATGGTATGCCTAATGAGGACCTGGGCCGGATCATCGTCAGACACCTGGCCGGTGATTAGTTAAAATTGCTTTTTATTTGCGTTCTAACCGAGTCTACATTAAGTCATCTTTATTCGTAAAAAAATGCCGGTTGGTCGATTTAAACCGATGTTTGTCTTATTTATTATGACCGATGCAACAAAACTGAAATATTTGTGTCTTTAAGTTCGCTCTGTATTTTTATCAACAAAACAATTATGTCGAAATTTTTATCTACCGCTGCATTCCTGCTTTTATCTGCAATTTTTACTCTTTGTCATGCACAAGGATTGTCGATTTCCGGTACCATCGAGGACGAAAAAGGAGAAGGTGTACCATTTGCAACCATCATATTAAAGTCAGCTGCAGATTCCAGCATGATTAAAGCGGATGTAACAACAGAAACAGGCAACTTTATTTTTGAAAGACTCAAACCTGGTAAATATTTTGCAGAAGCCAGTTATCTAGGGCTTACTGAAAACAGGTCAGACATCATAGAAATCGAAGAAAAATCCAAAACATTGCCGGCCATAGTCCTCAAAGAAAATGCAAAACAGCTGGACGAGGTGGTGGTTGCGGCACAACGGTCTCTTATAGAAGTAAAAGCAGACAGAACCGTCTTTAATGTACAGGGAACCATAAACTCTGCGGGAGATAACGGGCTCAGCCTTCTCAGAAAGGCTCCCGGCGTCCTGGTGGACAACAACAACAGCATTTCAGTGCTGGGCCGTGCAGGCGTAATGATCTACGTTGACGGCAAAAGAGTGCCTCTGACAGGAGATGACCTTTCGAGCTATCTGGAAAATCTTACTTCAGAGCAAATAGATAAAATAGATATAATCACCAATCCCGGCTCCCGTTATGAAGCACAGGGCAATGCGGGTATCATAGATATCAGACTCAAAAAAGATAAAAACCTGGGAGCCAACGGATCCGTAAGTTCTACCATCGGTCACGGAAGATATACTACCGGAAATCTCAATGCCAATGGAAATTACAGGAATAAAAATCTTAATGCTTTCGGCGGAGTCGGTGTCAATAAAGGCACAAGATGGAACGAAATGATTTTTGACACTTACCAGAACGGCATCAGACTGGACGAAACAAACAGGTCCACGCATGACTTTGACGGAATAAACGGAAGATGGGGTACTGACTTTTTTATCAACAAAAAAAGTACAATAGGATTTCTTGTAAGTGGGCAGGTTTTTAATGCAGAAAATGCAAGCAACAACAGAACAGCCATCTCCGCGGAAAGCAGCCCAACTGCCATTGACAGCGTACTCACAGCACCCAATACCTCAGAAAACAAAAGAAAACAAGCCACTTTTAATGTAAATTATGCTTTTGAGTCAGGAAAAAACAGACTCAATATTGATGCCGATTATGGTGCTTTTAGAAATGAGGCCGATCATTTTCAGCCCAATTATTACTACAACCCTACAGAAACTGCAGTCATAAGTGAAAACATAAATGAATACAACACCCCAGTTAAAATAGATATTTCTACAGCCAAGGCAGATTACGAGACAGAGATTTTTGGCGGAAGCCTCGGAATAGGTACAAAATTCAGCAATGTAAAAACCGACAATACCTTTTTGTTTTACAATATCGACAACAATATTTCCACCAGAAACGACAGGCGGTCCAATCAATTTAAATATGCAGAAAATGTCCTGGCAGGTTATGTAAATTATGCAAAAAATCTGACCGGAAAGTGGAATGCATCAGCCGGCTTGAGGGTGGAAAATACAGATGCCACCGGCGACCTGATAGCTTTTCTCCCTGAGCTTGAGGAAGCACCTGTGGATTTTAATTATACCAGCTTTTTTCCTTCCGCAGGACTTACATATCAGCATAAGCCTGAACACGTATTTTCTATCAATTATGGCCGCCGTATCAACAGGCCGGATTATAATGTCCTCAATCCATTCAGAGAGCAGCTCAGCGAATTGTCTTACAGCAAAGGCAATAAATTCCTGCAGCCCGAAATAGTCAACAATATAGAACTGGGATACACTTTAAATTACAGATATACCTTTAAACTCGCATACAGCAATACTTCCAATCAAATCACACGCCTCATAGGGCCTGACGAAATAGACCCACGTGCCGGGTTTATAAGCTGGGACAATCTTGCCACACAAAAACTGTACAGTGCCAATATTTCTTTACCTGTAGATATCACCAAATGGTGGAATGCCTATATGAATTTTTCTGCTTCTTACACGGACAATCAGGCGGATTACGGAGACGGAAAGGTAGTGGATGTGCAGGCAGGATCGTACAACTTATATCAGCAGCATACATTTAAACTTGGCAACAAGTGGAAAGGCGAAATCTCAGGGTGGTACAGCGGTCCCGGAGTATGGGGTGGTGTATTTCTGTACGACCCAAGTTATAGTCTGAATCTAGGCTTGCAACGCAAGTTTTTAAATGAAAAAATGAATGTCAGGATAAGTGCAGGGGATATCACCTATCAGTCAGGATGGAGCGGTGTATCTAAATTCAACGGGCAGGTGGGTTATGGCCGTGGCAACTGGGACAGCAGGAGGGCTTCAATCAGCATAAGCTATGATCTGGGCAATAGCAATGTAAAATCCAGAAAAAGGAACACAGGCATCGAGGACGAAAGCAAAAGGGTGGGCGGATAAGAAACTTCGAGAAGCAGTTTTAATTATTCTTTGTTTGTAGTATTTTTTGCCATTGGGATATTATCCTGCTTCCGGCAATATATCCTGCTCAAAGGGCCGGTCAGCAATGTAAAAAAACAAGGCCATAACAGCCGATAATATGAGATAGAGAATCACGACAACGGTGGCTCCATTAAAAAGTGTCCCGGCATGGAACCATTGTCCATGATTGGAATAAATGAGCCATAGGCCTAGAGCCAGTTTTACTGATTCTGCCACGGGTCCGGCCAAGCTGCCATCCATTAGGCTGGTATATGCAAAGATGGTGACAAAAACAAATATGCCATACATGATGAGTGCGGAAGGACTGATGTCCCCCACACTGTTTAGAAGATGAAGGGTAAACGCCAGAGTGACTACCATCTGTATGGAAACATACCACTTAAAGAAATCGAAGAACTCGTTTCGTACCTGGGCCTGTGATATACATCACTCGTGTAAGGCACCGGATAAGTTAACACCACATCTGCGGGCCGCCAGCCGGTGGGCATAAACCAGATGCGAAGCTTGTCCGTCCAGTTGCGGGTACGCCAGGCATCCTTGATGAGCAGCCAAAGATGTTGAAAGTTTATAAGCCAGGGATTCCATGTTTTGACAGCCCGGGTCACACCGTATACAGGAGGGTCTTCAGGCAGTTCTGGCTGGAATGTCCCAAACAGCTTGTCCCAGATAATGAGCACCTGACTGTAATTTTTGTCCATATACCTGGGGTTTATAGAGTGGTGTACCCTGTGGTGTGAAGGTGTGACAAGAATATACTCGAGGAAACCCATCCTGCCGATGAGACGGGTATGATACCAGAACTGAGCGAAAAGCTGTAATGGAGCGACCACACCTATGACCTTGGGCGGAACACCCAGCAGGGCCATGGGTATAAACGTAAAAGTAAACAGTGCAAAAATCTCCGATACTGACTGACGGAGGGCACACGCCAGGTTAAACTCCTCACTGGAATGATGGATGATGTGGCGGTTCCAGAAAAGATTTATTTCATGGCTCCACCTGTGTATCCAGTATCCTGCAAAATCGATGCCTACAAAGGCTATGAAATAAAGCAACCATTGTGACTCCAGGTGGATGATGGCCAGGTGTTTGAAAAACCACTCATAGCTGACGATGACTACTATAAGTCCAAGCACATCCTTAATGACATTGGTAATGCCTGAGCTCAGGCTAGAAATCGTATCAAACAGCCTGTTGACGCTTACCTGCATATAACAACTCACTCCATACTCTATGGCTATGAGTACGATAAAAAACGGAATGGCATAATTGAGTACTGCAGCGTATCCCTCCATGGGATCAGTTTTTCAAGATTTTATATTTATGAGTCGTAAAACCTTCCCGAACCGTAAATATATAAAATCCTTGTGGTAATGCAGTGCCCTCTACTTTGTTTATCCCCGGCAGGAGATCCATGGCCTTAAATTGTCTGCCAGATATATCGTGTATTACAAGCTCTCCCCCATTACGGGACCACAAATTGACATCCGTGACAAATGGATTTGGGACCGGTGCCGGGTTCGAAACCTCGTCTGCAGATGCTCCTGATGTCTGCGGCAACTCCCACCTGCGAAAAAACTTCCATATCTCTACGCTGGCATTAAAATCCTGGCAGGTGACGCCTACAGAAATTTGTGACCCGGGCCATGTATGGGCTCCACCCAGGACCTTGAAGTGTATGACATCGCCATGAGGGTCACAGTCATTATACACCCATTTTTCGGCGGTAGAATTGTCAGCGGTATTTGTATTTGGTACGGCAGTGACAGATGGGCTTGGCGTACAGCCGTTGTTTTTACTCCAGAAATCAAGGACAGCGGGTATACCGGCCGAAATCAAAGCAGTGCCCTGATAACCAACTACATTATCGGCCGTGCCATGGATTTCCATCACAGGTACTGCCCTACCGGGAATACAGGTCGTCAACTGTGCAGGCACCATACTACCTGTAACAGAGGCAATGGCAGCAATGCGGTTGTTGAGGTCGCAAGCCAGCTTATAACTCATAAAGCCGCCGTTGGACATACCGCATGAATACACTCTATTTATGTCTATGTTGTACTTTGTGTGAAATTCGTCGATCATCGCAGAAATGAACCCTGTGTCATCAGCAGTGCTTCCAAATGCCCATCCTACGTTCCACGCATTGGCGATTCCATTGGGATAACAAACCACAAATCCGGCTGTATCGGCTACTGCATTCATACCCGAATAAAGTTCCTGCTGAGCCGCATTGGATGTATATCCATGCAGATTAAATACCAGCGGGGCCGGCTTGTTTGTCGAAAAGCCAGGAGGAAAATGAAGCCTGTAATCCCGCAGCAAACCATCGTGCATTATAGTGCCCGTAATGTTGTTCTGGCCACTCAGTCCGTTTGCCAGCAGCAATAACATGGTGATGAAAGAAAAGAACTTCATTCAAAATAATATTTAAGGTTTAAATAAAAAATTGGGGTAAATTGATCGCAGGATTATTCATTTCCTGCAATGTAACCCTAAACAGAAAAACCGCACTATTGTTTACAAAAATCGAAATCAGGTTTTGAGCTCATGTTCTTTACCGACTTCATGACGACCCTGCAATTTAACTTTTTAATTTACAGGCCCAAAGAGCATATTTATCAAAACGTCATCATGTATTCGTTTAGGTTTATGTTGTTTTCGAGGTCTAGTTTGCGACGCAGTCGGTAGCGGCTTATTTCCACTCCCCGCACTGAGATATTCATCAGGGGTGCTATTTCTTTAGTGGTGAGGTTCATACGCAGGTAAGCCGACAGTTTTAAGTCATTGGCCGATAAGGAGGGATGGAGGGCTTTTAGCCGCTGCAGGAAATCGTGGTGTACCTGGTCAAAATGCCAGGCGAAACTGTTCCAGTCGTCTTCCACACGGCTGTCACTGTGTATGATAGAAAGCAGTTTTTTGACCTCTGACCTGGCATCGGCATCTTTGAGCCGTGAAGAAACCTTTTCGACTTCGGCACCTATCTGGCTTATGGTCTGTGATTTTTGCATCAGGTGCATGGTTACAGTTGCCAGCTCTTTGTTCTTAAATTCAATCTCCTGCTCAAGGCGTTCGTTTTTAAGGTCTTTAAGCTCATTTTCTGTGGATTCCTTTTCCTTGAGGATAGATGCATTTTCTGTTTTCAGCCTTTTAGTCGAAAGTTTTACAATCACCACTATCAGCATACAAAACATTAGAAAATATCCAAGGCGGGCGGCCAAACTTTTGTACCAGGGCGGAGCTATGTTTATTTCGAGTGTTGTTGATTCGGTTATATTTTCTCCATTGACAGGGCGGGCTCTTACAGCAAATGAATATTGGCCGAAAGGCAGATTTTTATACACGACGTTTGTGGCAGCCATCCATTCTGACCAGGTATCATCGTATCCGGCAAGCATACACGAATAGAGAAATCTGGGGGAAGCAGCATCATCGTGTGGCACACAGAAGTCGATCGACAAGCTGTTTTCTTGATGACTTAGGTGTATGGGCAGAGCCATGCCTGTCCAGGCTGTAGCCAATGTAGAGTCCCTGGGATGCATCACCGAAAACCTGTACACATGCGGCCTCTGATCATTAAAATGCTGTGAGTTTTCCAGGCCAAAAATCCTGATGCCTTTATCTGTAGCTGCAATCATCGTGGAGTCCATGGCATAACAAAATTCAAAACCGCCTACAAACAGGTTTCCATCAGATGAGTAAACCTTTTTTGTTATGGTCCGGTCTTGCCGGAATTGCAGGACACCGGCAGTTTTACCTCCTATGTACCAGTAATTATCACCGTATTTATAAATTCTTTTTAGGCTTTCGTCTTTCATAACTGCGTTTATTTGCTCAGCCGGAAAAAACTTTTTTTGGAGATAATCATACCTGAAGGTGGTGGAGTCATTGGACACATAAAGTTCGTCAGCAATGTTGTGACCATAACAATTGTACAAATATGGAATGCCTTGTTCTCTGCTTATGGTATCAACCCTGATGTCCTTATATCCGGTCGTGAAGGTGATCCTGAAGATGCCCTTATATGGGTGTGATACCCAAAGATTTTTATACTTGTCAAAAACAAGAATCCTGGATGATTCGGCCCAGCCGGCAGGGTGCGTATGCAGTTGCCATCTGCCGTCCTTTTTACGGTATATCTCGATGCCTGTGTAGGTGCCTGATACTGCGACGGTATCATTTATTTTGAGAAATTTCCAAATGCCCGGGGTGCCTGACAGCTTTCTCATTTGTTTGTCCTCCCCTATTTCGTATGCACCGGTGTGGTGACAAAGGATGAGTTTGTCTTCGATCACATCCAGTCCCCAACATTGACCGTTGGTTTGTGGCACGAGCTCAGGCTTATGCAGGGTAAGGGGATCATAGTAGTCCTTTTTTTCGAGCCTGTACAAGCCTGTGGCTGTGGCAAAGTAGAAATTATCACCGTACAGGGCCATACCATAAATGGCTCCCTTTAGATTGCCATCCGGATAATAGACTTTGCCGGACTGACTGTGCAGAATCTTGTACAGACCGTTGTAAGTACCCAACCATATATTACCCGCAGCATCGGCACGCACCGTACTCACCGTGTTGTTTATGAGCCCATTTGTTATATTGACAAGGTGCCTCGTCCTGAAGTCCCGGCTCAGAATAGCCGTGCCGCCATAGGCCGTTCCGACGATGAGGTCACCAGACACCGGATTGATGCACGCTGCCAAAATCTGGTTTTTTATCAGAAAATTATCTGCGTTGGAAAGAAGGCGTGAAACCCTGCCATTTGCAACCACAAACAAGCCGTGATTGAGTGTGGCAAGGACGGTAGAATCTTTATTGACAGGAACAATTTCTATGATGTTTTTTTCCGCAAGCACGGGATCCTGTATGTAGGGCGACAACGTTTTGCCTGTCACATAAAAAAGTCCCTTGCCGTAGGTGGCGACCACCATTTTGTCCCCTACCCTGGCTATCGCAGAAATGTTTGCCGGGGCATTCAGCTGTGTGATAGTGTCATTGAAGTATACATACAAGATGTTTTTTTGGGACCTGAAAAATATGGTGCTACTCAGGGATTCCATTTCCCAGATGTCTTCAAGGCTTTCTTCAGGTGCTAATAGACGGTTTCTTAGATCGTGATAGGTGTATTTACCTTTGTCCCAGAAGAAGTAACCGAATTCGTTCTGGCCTCCTACAAAAATTTTTCTGCTGTCTTCCATGATTTCAACAGACCTGATGATGGTCCTGACCGGTGTATGGAGTAGTTCCCATTTTGTACCATCATACAATAGCAATCCACTGTTGTTGGCCACAGCCACGTAACCTTTAGGTGAGCATGATATGTCCCAGTTCTGTGTACCGCCACTGTAAACTTCCTTCTGAAAAGGAACCACAGACAACTCTCCCAGATCCTGAAACTGAGAAAGTCCCTTTTGCATGACAAACATGGCCGAAAAAAATACTACAAATCTGAATAACATATTCATATTCAAAGTGATAAAAATACTTTGAGTTTTTAAGAATCAAAAGAATGATGTATCATTTTTTTTACGTTGATGTAGTAATGATGTATTCATTTTTGCTCTAGTTAAGCAGAATGTCTCTAAAATTGCAGTGTCTATTTTATTTTAATCACCTTAATCATCAGATCATGAAAAACTTTTTACCTGTTTTACTTCTGTTTTTTTCTAGTTTTCTTTTTGGCCAGCAAGTGCTTTATGATTTTGAAAAAGCGGAAACCTCGACAACCTTCCAGATATTTGGTGGCAACCTTGAAGGCGTAATTGCCGGAAGCATACCTAACCCTGACCCATCGGGAGAAAATACATCGGCCAATGTACTGGAGGCAAAAAAAGCTGCTGATGCCCCTACATGGGGTGGAATGTTTGCCAACCCAAAACCCAAAGACGGTATCAACTGTGAAAACGGCGGCCAGGTTTGTATGGACGTATGGATGGATCACATAGGTAAAATCAGCCTTAAGCTGGAAACCGCTGATCCCAATGACCCCAACAATTACCGTCAGCAGGTAGCCAATACCAAAGTGAACCAGTGGGAAAGAATTTGTTTTGATCTGGGAGCCAATTCGCTGGATGGAAACATGACCCCTGCCACAGGCAAGATATATACCGGCCTGGTTATCTTTCCTGATTTTGGTACGGCAGGCAATGGTACCGAGCAGGTTTATTATATAGACAACATAACCATACCGGATCAACCGACCAACATCGTGTGCACAACACTGTATGACTTTGAAACCCCGGAAACATCTGTAGAAGCTCCGTATTTTGGATCCGACAAAGAAGGAACTTCCACGACGGTAGCTCCTAATCCAAATGTCTCAGGTGTAAATACCAGCGGCAACGTAATGCACTATATCAGAGGTGGAAATGCACAGACCTGGGCAGGTGCTGCCATAGTGCTTGACACGATCTTAAATACAAACGACGTATATAACATTTGTATTAAATTTCTGTCTGACAATGAGGCCAACATGACTCTCAAGCTGGAAATGGCCACTTTTGACAATCCTGAAAACTGGATCGGAACAGTGCAGTATACGACGCCAGGCCAATGGCAGGACCTTTGCTTTGACATCAGACTTCCATCTTTTGAAGGAGCTATGACCCCGGGTATTCTTAAGGATTATCTCAAAATTATCCTGTTTCCTGATTTTGGCAAGCCTGGAAATGGTTCGGATGTGGACTTCTTTCTGGATGACATAATTGTCAAATCAGACAAGACACCAAAGAACTATGATGTGACCTTTGCAGTAGATATGAAAGGATCCGGTGTATCATTTAATACGATGTATATTTCTGGTAGCTTTAACGGATGGAACGGCGAGTCAAACCCGCTTAGTGACGCCGACGGAGACGGCATTTGGACCACGACCATAAATCTCCCTCCGGGAAAAATAGAATATCTGTTTACGTATGACAACTGGGCTGGTTTTGAAAGTTTTAACGGTACGGATGTATGTACCACTCCTGTCTCAGCACAGTTTAAAAACAGAGTTTACAATGTATCCAAGGAGGACGTACTCAACCCTGTCTGTTTTAACAGCTGTTATGCCTGCGGCAACAGTGTTAATCTTACCTGGAATCTCAATATGTCACAGGAAACGGTTTCCGGTGATGGAGTATTCCTGGCCGGTGGAGCTTATTTCGGCCACGGTAATTTCCCCATGAAAGACGAAGACGGTGACGGTACCTACAGCATAACACTCAGACGAGAGAAGGGCTTCACCACACACTATACATTTATCAACGGCATATGTCTCCCTGACTGGTCCTGCAAGGAAAATATAGCAGGACAGGACTGTGCCGACCCTAATAACTTCAACGACAGATTCCTTGAGCCAACTTTTGAAGATGTGACTTTCAACACTTGTTTTGCCAAATGTACAACTGATGGTAGTTGTGTGGGAGCAGAGCCACAGAATGTCACTTTTAACGTAGATATGTCAAAAGAAACTGTATCAGGGGGTCTGTTTCTGGCAGGAGGAGCCATAAACGGCTGGAATCCGACAGCTACAGAAATGACAGACACAGACGGTGACAAAATATACAGTGTACAGGTGCAGTTGCTGCCTGGCCTTTATGAGTACAAATATGTCAACGGCAGCCAATGGGAGTCCCTGGCTTCGGGCCTGCCATGCACCATTACTGATCCAAGCGGACAGTTTGTCAACAGATTGCTTATACTGCCTCAGACTGATACCATCCTCAATGCTGTCTTTTTTGGTTCGTGTGATCTTTCCACAGCGACAGATGATGAGGCATTTGGTCCACAGGGACTGACTGTATATCCGTCACCGGCCGGCGAATACATAGAGATAGGCACAGGAAACATCATTAAAGGAACAGCAAACATCACGGACCTCAGCGGCAGAAATCTGGCTACTTCAGGCATCAATGGGCAGAAAACCTCAGTGCACGTTGGCCATCTGACACCAGGCATTTATTTTGTCAAAGTAGTATCAGGAGGCAACACAGCTATCCGCAAATTTGTTAAAAATTAAAAAAAGAAAATGAAAATTTTTCGTTTGAAAGCGACACTTCTGGCCTTTGTTTTTCTGGCAACTTCAGTCTTTACTCTGTCAGCCCAGGAGAAAAAGATCAGAGGTGTCGTTTCCGGCGAGTCGGGTCCGCTCATCGGTGCCACCATCCAGTCAAAAGCAGACCCCGCCAAAGGGACGATCACAGATTTTGATGGTGGTTTTGAGCTCATGACAGACCCTGCCGACGAACTGAACGTATCCTATGTGGGCTACAGGAGCTATAGCTTTATACCAGGTCAGCAAACTGAGTTTACCATAGTGTTGACTCAGGAATCCAGTTTCCTGGATGAAGTAGTGGTCGTAGGATACGGCAATCAGAAACGCAGCGATATCAGCGGAGCCGTGGGCGTTGTGACTGCTGAGGAAATCAAAAAAGTACCCGCACTCAGGATAGAGCAGGCCATCCAGGGCCGGACCGCCGGAGTGCAGATTACCCAAACCTCGGGATCTCCGGGCAGCAGCCTCAGTGTAAGAATACGTGGTACAGGTACCAT
>JAKQGD010000193.1 GCA_029573365.1 Bacteroidota bacterium
GCCCTGAATCCACGCCTGCAAATACAGTGGAGGTGGTTTGTTTTACGACATTGACCCTGACCAGGAAAAACCCGGCCTGGCTGACGAGAAATTTGCCGGGCTCAAACATCAGGGTGAGCTCTCTGCCATAGCTTTCGCAAAATTCGGCAAACCTTTTGGTGATCTTTTCTCCCAGTTCTTCGATGTCGGTCTCTATGTCGTCCTCTTTATATGGCACCTTAAATCCACTGCCAAAATCCACGTACTCCAGATCTTTGAATTCTGAAGCCACCTGCAGCAGAATCTCGGCCCCCTGCAGAAAAACTTCGATGTCGAGAATGTCACTGCCGGTATGCATGTGGATACCTTCCACTTTCATATCATTGGCCTTAACGATACGGTGTATGTGAGGCGTCTGATGAAAAGATATGCCAAACTTCGAATCTATATGGCCGACACTTATTTTAGTATTGCCTCCGGCCATGATGTGCGGATTAATTCTGATGCAGACCGGATAATGGGGATACAATACCCCAAACTGTTCGAGGATGGACAGATTGTCGATATTGATCCGGACACCCAGATTTACTGCCATGCTTATTTCCTCTATGGAGACACAGTTTGGAGTATAAATAATCTCTTCGGGCTTGAACCCCGCCAAAAGACCTACACGTACTTCCTGGATGGAAACCGTATCCAGTCCTGCCCCTAGTGATCTGAGGTATTTAAGTACCGTAATGTTGTTCAGAGCCTTGCAGGCATAATTGATTCTGAGTTTACGGAGGCTAAATGCCTTGCTTAGCCTGTCATATTGCCTTTTTATGGTCGCTGTTTCGTACACATAGAGGGGACATCCGTATTTTTCGGCCAACTGTAATGGGTCAACCCCACCCTCCAGCACGTACTTGTTGTTTTCGATATGCATATACCGGGATTATTGAGGCGGCAAAGATACAGATTTACTAAAAACATCCGCCGGCCCACACCATTAATTACAGGGCTTTGCCTGATTCGAGCGTTTTGATCGCCGATTCCAGGTTTTTGCGGTTGATATCATCGGGTGCCTGTTGGAGAGCGAGCCGTGCATGCTGAAGTGCCTTTTTGAGGTCGCCCATGGCGGAGTACCCCCTCATCAGGCCCACATTGGTAGGCCAGGCACCCTTGCTTTTGGCATGATTTTTTTCAAAAACGGCCATGGCCTCTGCCTTTTTTCCCGCACCCAGCAGTTGCCTTCCGTATTGGTGCAACTCTATGGGTGTGGCGACCTCCATGGCTTCGGTCATAAACTGGTCAGCTTCTTTGTCCTGACCCAGGCTACGAAGCAATCCCGCTCTCACTGACAGAGGACCGAAAGATTTCAGTCCGCCCAGATTGGGGTCTGTGGCCGATGTGATCCAGTTCAGGGCCTGTTTTTGGTTTACATTATTGGTCAGACACCATGTGGCCGCCGCCTGAAGGCTGGGAGGATCAAATCCCAAAGCCCCGCTCATCTGCGACTTTATGTGCGTCAGGACGGTCTCTTTCAGGTCCACGGCAACAGTAAATGGTATACGCCAATTTTCCCATTCGAGGGCTATTTCCACAGTGTTTTCGGTCTGATTGTCAAAGGTATATGTGAGACGTTCGACCATAGGTATCCTGTCTTTGAGCTGCCGGGTCGACACCCGGAGTACATCCAGCGAAGCGTCGTAAAAATAGGTTCCCCATTCATTTATATTTCGGTTAAATATCAACAAAACCGAATCCTGGGCCAACTCCATAAACAGGGCATATGTGCCTGCTGCCAGCTTTTTACCATTGACGGTCACGTCCGTACCAAATGAAATGGTAGTACACTCGTCGGCACCGGCCCTCCACGGCGACATGACATCAGAACCAAATCCGAGCACCTGCTTGCCGTAATAGGCTATATCCGTTCCCCAGATCCTGCCCTGACGGCCTTTGACACCCGGAGCGTTCCATTTGACTTGTATGTCTGTGACACCTACGGTACGACCTGCAGTACATTTGTGGTTGGTCGGTGAGGGCAGCCTGAGTGCCTGTGCATGTAAAACTACTCCTGCCATAATCAAGGAGGCCAGGCTCACAATGGTCTTAAAATTCATGATTTTGTTTTTTGAATGAAATAAAATGGTCATTTGCCCAGATATTCAGCATCATCCAGGATATAGATGAGGTAATTAAAATCGTCAGAATTGAGCCGCAGCGTACCTTTAAAATTGATGCGGCTGTCGAGTTTGAGTTTTGGCAAATCTTTGGTTCCCAATACATCGATGATGGTCTCGACACCGGCGTTTCCGCAGAAAAAGCAGTTGGCATACGGAAAAGCTGAAAGTATCACTATGGAAGCATCACCTGTTTCGTCCACTGGAATAAAGTAACCTTCGACAATTACTTTTTGTCCGGCCAAGGCCCTGAGGGTATCGTTGAATATCGGAATATTGACCTCGATACCCAGCTTATCATTGAAGCCGTTTTCAAACCTTACTTTAGTCAATATGGACCAAGGGACTACCCAAGCGTCGCCACGTTTTTCCAGAAATGACAGGTCTTGCTGTACGGTGTCGGTGGCCGGTAGTATAACTACCGCTGGTCCGGCGTCGGTCTTTTGTTCTTTGCAGGCAATGATTAATGTTAAAAATGCGATGATGCAGCTGTAGCTGAATATCGCCTTACGGCGAAGGAAATGGTTTAACGCTAATCGTACTTGAGCTTGCATTGAGATACTGATATTTTTTTAAACTAAAATTGACTATGTTATGTTTGTGTTTTCAAATTAAAACATCAAAGTCCACAGCAAAGTGGGCGTATATGGTCAAGCAATCTATTATGGCAAAGGTAAAATTTACGTTTGAAGATAAAAGTATAGCCGATGTGGTGGCAGAGGGTGTAGAAGCGGGATACTCTATCCTGGAGGTGACTGAGGACCACGACGTACACCTAAACCACAACTGCGGAGGGGTCTGTGCCTGCTCCACGTGTCACATATATGTAGTGAAAGGTGCCGACAGCCTCGAAGAGATATCAGACAAAGAAGAGGATTTTATAGACCGAGCCATCAATCCGAAGCTTGATTCAAGGCTTGCCTGCCAGTGCATCATCCTGGCAGACGATGCCGACATAGAAGTGATTATCCCCGACCAAAAAAGGATTATCGGGCACGAGCACTGACGGTTTTTTTTAGCTATAAACCTCAGCCCGGCTTAAGA
>JAKQGD010000197.1 GCA_029573365.1 Bacteroidota bacterium
AGCTGCTCTGGGTCGCCAAGTGGAGAAAAGGTGAGATATACGAAGACAACAGGTACTCGATCAACAAGGTGGACATGCACCTGCTAAACATGGTCATTAATTACCGGTTCTGACCATACATTGGCTAGGAATTTATCACTCCTGTAATTGCTGTATCCTTGTTTCTGAGATCGAGGCCCCCTTCTGCCACTGATTTAAAATTGGCAAGATAAAAAGTCCATCCCTCCATACATCCCAGATGCCAGTGGCTGCGGCCACGTTCGTCTTCCGGTATGTCGTATTGTTTAAGGGTGACCAGAGTGCCTTCGCCGACTTTCTCCAGCGTAATCCTCACCTTCATGTCTGTTTCACCATTGCCATTAAAAGTAAAGCAAAAAACATCAGGTTCGTTTGCCACTAGGATTTTTCCGTTTTCATTTACAGAGTCATCATATCCGTACCATAAAAACCGGTATGTGCAGTGGGCGGTGCAGGCTTCGGCTGGCTCGCATTGCTTTCCGTCGGTTTTTTTATACAAACACGACCTAAGAAACCATTTTTCCATACCGGCAGAGGTGGATAACATGCCGTACAGTTTTTCAGGCATGCAGTTTATATGGATTTTTTTAGTAAAAGCTGACCAGTCATATTCCATAACTATAAAAATTGCGGTGAAACAAAAAAGCGATTCCTGGAGGTTGGGCCAAGAATCGCTGGTTGGTAAACTGAGTAACTGAATTCGGTTCTATTTAATTCATCCTCAGATCTTCAATATGAACACCTTTTACTGCCTTTGGGTTGAAAGAAAAGATAGAAGGGTCATACTTTTTATTCGGTATTATCTGGGTCAGTTTCAGATTGATTCGGGTACCGTCCTTCGAAAACATTCGTAAAGATACCATTTTATTTTCTTTTTTATCAACTGTCATCCTGATTTTTGAGTAGTCATAATTTTTTGCCAAGGGCTTGAATTCGATATCTGCAAACGTCTTTGAGCCTACTTTTCTTTCTTCAAAAAGTACGTAATCAAACTTGCCTGACTGGTAAAGGTTCATCATTTCTCTGGGCGAAAGAAACTCTTCACCGCCATCTTCCGCATCATTGATCTGGACCTCTTTCTGGTTTTTGAGGTACACCCAGATGGAAGTGCCATTGTTGTATATCTCTCTGTCGGACATTTTTACCTGATACTTCTGTCCATCCTGGATCAGTGTACCCTTAAATGTTTCGAGAGGTTTGCCGGGAATTTCTGTCTCCAGGTCAAATTTGACTTCCATCGTTTTATACGAATCAAGCTGTTTTTTGAGCTTGTCAAGTATTGCTTTGGCTTTGGTGTCTTTAGTGGTAGTGCTGCTTTGTCCTGCCATATGGTTGGCGATAGGTGTCAGCATCAGTAGAAATAGTATCAGGCGTATCATATCCCTTTTACTTAAAGACTCCAAATCGGATAAAATTGTTATCCAAAAATATCTTGCGGATTTGTTAATTCTCAACAGGCATGTATAAGTTGGATACGGCGGCACACAGACTCATCAGTCCGTGATAAAAGGATAATCCTTCTGTACATAATTGTCTTCGTACAGTTCTGAGGGTACCGGGTATGAGGAGTTTTCGGCAAATTCCATGGCTGCCTCGATTTCCTGGTCTATTGCAGCTATGACTGCGTCCACTTCCTGTTGTGTGGCTATTTTTTCCTTTACAATTCTATTTTGAATGACAATAACAGGGTCTTTTTCGCGATAAGCGTCCAGTTCTTCTTTGGTTCTGTACTTAGCGGGGTCAGAAACGGAGTGCCCACGGTATCTGTATGTTTTGAGTTCCAGGTAATAGGGTCCTTTTCCAGCCCTGATGTATTCAGCTGCTCTGAGGAAGGCATCGTGCACTGCAGCCGGGTCCATGCCATCAACTGATTCGCTGGGTATGTCATACCCTTCGCCCAATGTGTACAGGTCATGAACATTGCTCGTCCTTTTTACGGATGTTCCCATGGCATACATGTTGTTTTCGCATATATACAACACCGGAAGCTTCCAGGTCATAGCCATATTAAATGCTTCATGCAATGCTCCTTGTCTGGCCGCCCCATCTCCAAACATGGTCACACACAGCCCGTCAGAGCCTCTGTATTTTTCTGCGAAGGCTATACCAGTGCCTATGGGTATCTGAGCCCCTACGATGCCGTTGCCACCGAAATAGTTATGTTCTGCCGAGAAAAAGTGCATAGAACCGCCCTTGCCTTTGACACAACCTGTCTCT
>JAKQGD010000670.1 GCA_029573365.1 Bacteroidota bacterium
ATGGTCGGTGACGACATAAAATTGTACCTGTGACCGTGCACCCCTCCGAGGTCATGGTTTTTTTGGTATCCTCCCAGCCATACCTGATCGGCCCTGGGCTGTGCATGCAGGGCAGTAAACGTACACAGGAGACTAAACGTAAGTAAAAGCTTGGTCCTCATAATTTTAATTGAATCAAACACTTTCCTTCATTTTCACCATGGTGAGTATGGTAGCAATGGCCACAGTTTCTCCGGTTTCGTCATATACATCTACGAGCCACTTGACGATGCCCTTGGTATAATCTTCGTCATCACGTTTTTCCTGAGCCACCTTTTCCTTGACAGTTAGCCGCACACCTATGGTCATACCAGGATATACCGGCTTGGTAAACCGGCACTCTTCAAGGCCATAGTTGAGAAGTACAGGACCTTTGGCGGCATCTACAAATAGTCCGGCTGCTGCCGAAAGCACAAAATACCCGTGAGACACTCTTTGGGTAAAGGGTGTACCTTCCAGCGAAGTAGCGTCGGTATGAGCGTAAAAATGGTCCCAGGAAATATTGGCAAAATTGACAATGTCACTTTCGGTAACGGTGCGTTTATGAGTAATCAGTGTCTCTCCTACAGTCAGGTCTTCGAAGTGTTTTTTAAATGGGTGGATGGTATCATGTGTGTATTTGCCTCCGTACTGGTACTGGCCTGTAATGGCCGATAAAGTAGTGGGGGTTCCCTGCACGGCACATCGCTGCATATAATGTTTTACACCCCTCATGCCTCCCATCTCTTCTCCACCGCCAGCCCGACCCGGACCTCCGTGTACCAGCAGAGGCATGGGTGATCCGTGGCCGGTACTTTCTTTGGCAGCCTCGCGGTTTAGTACCAGGATTCTCCCATGGTGTGTTGCCGCTCTGACAACATACTCCCTGGCCACATTGTCATCATTTGTTACTATAGAACAACACAACGACCCTTTGCCTTTGCTGGCGAGATCTACCGCGTCGTCCAGATCATTATAGGGCATAAGAGTAGCTACAGGACCAAAAGCTTCTATTTCGTGGGTGCCGGAATGGACATGGGGTAGGTCGTTTCTAAGCAGGACCGGAGCCAGGTAGGAGCCTTTTTCCCTCGAGCCCAGGGAAACCTCAAAGTTTTCGGGGTCACCATAAATTATATCAGAAAAAGCCGCCAGTTCGCTGATTCTGGCTCTTACCTCTTGTACTTGTTCGCGGCCGGCCAGAGCCCCCATTCGTACGCCTTCTACCCTGGGATCTCCGATAGGTGTTCCCGCCAGTGATTTGCCCAATGCTGCCTGCACCTCATCCATCAGGGCTGCAGGTACCAGTATCCGCCGCACAGCGGTGCATTTCTGGCCACATTTTACCGTCATCTCACGCCTTATTTCCTTTACAAAAAGGTCAAACTCAGGAGTCCCGGGCACGGCGTCAGAGGCGAGTACTATGCTGTTGAGCGAATCGGCTTCCATGTTAAAAGGAACAGCCTCCCTGAGCACCGTTGGGTGTGATTTGAGTTTGAGGCCTGTACTCGCTGATCCCGTAAAGGTGACAACATCCTGATAGTTTACGTGGTCGAGCAAAGTTCTTGCATTGCCGCAAATGATCTGCAGAGATCCTTCCGGCAGGATACCGGAGCCGATGATGTCCCGTGCAATAGCTTCTGCAAGGAAGGATGTGATGGTGGCCGGTTTGACGATGGCAGGCATACCAGCCAGCCAGTTTACGGCACATTTTTCGAGCATGCCCCAGACTGGAAAATTAAAGGCATTGATGTGGACGGCAACACCTTCCTTGGGTACCAGGATGTGGTGCCCCATAAAAGTACCTCCCTTGCTGAGGCCTACGGGTTCGCCCTCGGTATAGTAAGGCAGGTCCGGAAACTTACGCCTAAGGCTGGCATTGGCAAAAAGATTTCCAATACCACCTTCAATATCTATCCACGAGTCCGCTCTTGTGGCTCCGGTTTTATAGCTTATGTCATAATATTTCTCTTTGCGTTCGAGCAGGTACAGAGCCAGGGCCTTCAGCATTCGACCTCTTTCATGAAAAGTAAGCTTACGCAAATTTTTATTGCCAATACGGCGTCCATAGTCGAGCATGGATCCAAAATCCAGGCCATCAGAGCCGGCTATGGCTACCACATCACCGGTACAGGCGTCATACAATGGCTGGCCAGAGCCGCTTCCTTCGATCCAACTGCCACAAGCATAATTCTTGAGTTTCATGGTTTGAATATTTGATTTGGGTATTACGAAGGTAATAAAAAATACCTCACCAGGTGGAGTAAATTGTTATTTCACTTCTCCGATACTAAAACTTCCTTTTTCGCCTTTTTCATACTTAAATCCAAAATATCTGTACTGCAAAGCCACAATATCTGCTGTGGTCCTGCCGCTGTTGCCCTCAGGCGTTGCCACGGTAAGCATGAGTCTACGGAGATGGCCATTTTCGAAAAATTCTGATCCCTCATAACTCATGGTGATTTCCTCGGCAGAAAGTTTTTTTACTATATCATCCAGCTCTGCACGCGTCGTCATATGCGAAATATTCAATAAAACATGAGTCGAATCCATTTCCAGAATGGTGGGAAGATCTTTGGGCGTACAGCCCAAAACAAAAAGAAAACAAAGTGAAGAAAGAATATTTTTCATTGTATATATTTATTTGAAACACAAATATAAGATTAAAACAAGGGGTAATTTACTGTTGGGCCGGTCACGATTGAGAAAATTGGATTTTGATAAAGTCCTGCTAGGGAAAAAAAGATATATTTACACTCACAATTATTATTGGATAGAAAATCGACAAGTCATGAAGAGTTTTGTTTACACCGTTGCTGTTGTTTTGGCATTTTGCGGCATCATCACAGGACAGGAGGTGGTTTCTGTCACACCATTGGGGACCAAGACCAAGGCCCAGCTTACCAGTCAGTTCAATATACCCTTTATCACCTACGGGGCTAGATACTATAAGGTGACATATACATCGGCTGACGCCAAAGG
>JAKQGD010000237.1 GCA_029573365.1 Bacteroidota bacterium
AACAGATATCAACACCAGGTGTCTCCACCCGCCCTCAAAAAAATCAACCTACAGCTTATTGCTTTGTTTGTACAAAATATCTGGTAATTTTTAGGAGATTTGTATATCAGCATCCCATTGTGAAATATTAATCGAATACCATGGCAAAGCAACAAAAACCACACGAAGCAAAGCCTGACGATCAGCAATTTCCGGGCTACCCGCACTATCCTGAAAAAGAGGACATTTATGAAAAAGATAAGAAAGAACGCTATGCAGAAGACGATCCTGCCGGTAGCGACGGCCAGGACCTTGATGTGCCCGGGTCGGAACTTGACGATCTGAATGAATCCATTGGCGAAGAGGATGAAGAGAACAACTACTACAGCCTGGGCGGTGACGAACACAACAACCTGGAAGAAAATGGCGATGACTGAAAAAACAACCGTGGAAAGAAATCGGTTCCGGCAGGATTTTTCCCACATCATACCTGCTGGAACAAAAACCATCTTGCACATGATTCAAGTTCCTGTAAAAACAGGTTTGCTATCGATGTTATTTCTTTTGCTCTTATACAACAAGCTCTCTGCACAAAACACCAGAGCTGACGGATATAGAGGTATTTGGTTTACGCTTGGCCAGTTTTCAAACTACGGCGACAAATATTCAGGCGGACTGGGAACTTATACTTCGAGTCATGTACCGGTTGCTATTTACAGCAAGGCCGTCAATAAAACATTTTTCGTATACGGGGGTACCACGCAAGAAGATCAAAGGCATTTACTGATCATGATTTCTTATTATGATCACCGTACCAAACAGGTCCCTCAACCAGTGATTGTCTACGATAAGCAGGGAGTGGATGACCCCCACGACAATGCCTCTATTGCTATTGACAGCAGTGGATTCATCTGGGTGTTTGTGAGCGGACGCAATACTGCACGCCCGGGCATACTTCTTAAAAGCCGTCAGCCCTATTCAATCCACGCTTTTGATAAAATTCGCGAGGCAGAAATGACCTAGCCCCAACCCTGGTGCATGGATGGAAAAGGCTTCCTGCACCTGT
>JAKQGD010000238.1 GCA_029573365.1 Bacteroidota bacterium
CTTTAACCTCGTATATAAAGACCCATAAGTATTCTTAAAAATGAGATTGTGAGGCAGGGACGCACCACTCATGGCAAAAACCTGGCCAAGGTAATATTCGTGTTTATTCAGGGCTTTTCTTTCTGCCTGAAGATATTCCTCAGCTGTGATTAACTGTGTTTCCGGAAGGCCCATAATTTATAATTTACACAAATATAAGGTTTTATTAAATAATTTGGTACTAAAAGCCTGCCAGATATGCCAAACAATTGGCAGCCAAAAAACAAATTGGGTCTCCCTCATTTCACCAATATCTCAACTCACAGACCTTAGCCTGTCTCCGGCATGCTGCAGAGTCTCTTCTTTTTTAGCAAAACAAAACCTAACCAACTTCATATCTGTCGGCTGCGAATAAAACACAGACATCGGTATGGCAGCTACTTTATGCCTGACAATAAGCTCCCTGGCAAAGTCGGTATCCTGCTTGTCTGATATATCACAGTAATCGCACACCTGGAAAAAGGTGCCATGACAACCCAGAGGGCGGAATCCGGTGCCGTCCAGCAGACTCCTGAACAAATCCTTTTTCGTCTTGTAAAAGTCACACAGCGATAAGTAGTGGTCCTTGTCCTCCATGTATTCTGCCAGTGCATACTGAAACACAGAGTTGACGCTGAATACATTCCACTGGTGCACTTTTCTATACTCCGTCGTGAGCCAGGAAGGAGCTATCACATAACCCAACTTCCATCCTGTGGCGTGGTATGTTTTACCAAAAGAAAAAACAGCCAGGCTTCTGCTGTACAGTTCCGGATACCTGATCACACTCTGGTGGTTTTCGCCATCGTACACCAGGTGCTCGTACACTTCGTCACTCAGGATAAGGATATCCGTATTTCTGACCAAAAGCAGCAGCTGCTCTATATCCCCTGCTCTCAATATAGTACCGGTAGGATTGTGGGGCGTATTGATGATGAGCATTCGGGTGCGGTTAGTAACCAGTGCCGCCACCCTACGCCAATCTATTTCAAAGCCGGGAGGTTCCATCCTGTAAGGTATAGCCTTACCGCCCGACAATTCTATCGATGGGCGGTAGCTGTCATAGGCTGGTTCGAAAATAATGACTTCGTCGCCGGGATGGACCAAAGCAGTGATGGCCGTAAACAAAGCCTGGGTAGCACCGGCTGTGATTGTTACTTCCGCTTCCGGATCAGGGCCGTAACCATACAATGTCCCCACCTTGTTGGCTATAGCTTCCCGCAGGCTTGTCAGTCCTGCCATAGGAGCATATTGGTGGGTATGACCTTTGGTATGTTTTGCCACCAGAGACAACAAAGTGTCAGGAGGGTCAAAATCAGGAAAACCCTGACCTAGATTTACTGCTCCGTGCCTGGACGCCAGAGCCGACACTTCCGTAAATATAGTGGTATGGGCGGAAGCCAGTTTTGATTTCAGCTCCATGAATTCCTCTTTGTCAGATATCAAACTTAATGCCCTGGGCCAGTGGCAGCTGCGTCGAGTAATTGATTGTATTGGTTTGTCGCCTCATGTATGCTTTCCAGCTGTCAGAACCGCTTTCCCTGCCACCGCCTGTTTCTTTTTCGCCGCCGAATGCCCCGCCTATCTCAGCTCCGCTGGTACCTATGTTGACATTGGCAATGCCACAGTCAGACCCTGCACAGGACAAAAACCTCTCAGCATCTCTCAGGTTTGTGGTCATAATGGCCGATGACAATCCCTGAGGAACGTCGTTCTGGATGGCTATGGCCTGATCTACTTCTCCTTTGTATTTGAGCAGATAGAGGATAGGGGCA
>JAKQGD010000240.1 GCA_029573365.1 Bacteroidota bacterium
TGGTGTAATTTCTTTATGTTTAAAAATCTGAAATGAGCAAATTTGCAGCGACCAGTGTCATGGTCTTTCTAATGAATTTAACTTTTGTACAAGCACAGAATAAAAAATTCCTTCAAGTGGACCTCGGCGGAGGGGTATCAGTACCCGTGCTGGAATATAAATCTGCGGATATGTTTACCGCGACCGGATATTCAGGGTCAGCAGGATTTGACTATTTTTTTGGCAGGCTGGGTTTGGGTGTTACCGGCGGATATTTTGTAAATCCTGGCGAGAAGGCATTTTCCACTTATATCAGCAAAAAATACCTGGAAGAAGTTAACTTTCAAAATATGGAGAAGTGGTCCTCCGGCTATGCCTTGGCTGGCTCCACTTTAAAGCTGGGTGGCAGCAAATTTAGCTTAGACCTATTTGCCAAAGCCGGATACAGCTATATCAATGTACCTCATTTGCAGTTTAACAAGACATTTTTCAACCAGAGTTATGAGGTGTACAAGTTTTCCGGCACAGAAAAGGACTGGCAATTTGCCTGGGATGCAGGCATAAGACTGGTGTACAATATAAAACCATGGTTTGGACTGCAAGCGAAGTCTGATCTTTTCAGCACCAGGTTTATGAGCGACGTAGCTTATACCAATTCCTTCCGAGAAGCGATGGATGGCAACAGAAACGGAATCATGGAAGATTCGGAGTATTTTGAGTCTCAGAAAATGATTGTTGCAGAAACTTCTGACCTCAGTGTGGTCAATATCAATCTGGGCTTGATCATCAACCTGGGTAGAAAGAGAGAAATCCCTGTAACTCAGATGGTTCCGGATATGTCTGCCAAAGATGACAATGAAATCATGCCGGAAACTCAGGTGCCTGCAGCCGTAAAAAAAGAAATGGTCAAGGCAGACCAGCAGATAACCGAGGCCACCGAAGAAGAAAAAAATATTCCTGTGGCCAACCTCGATGAGGCTCCTAAGGAGACAGAAATGCCTGCAGATGTAAAAAAGGAAGCCGATAAAATGCAGGTCATAACCCAAAGACCCGCAGCAGACACGAAAGCAGAACCAATCAAAGTCCAGGAACCAGCTCAGCAGCAAGGCATGGACCAGAAATCCGTACCCACCCAA
>JAKQGD010000251.1 GCA_029573365.1 Bacteroidota bacterium
ATTCTTGTTGTTGAGGCAGAAAAAACCAGGTGGCACGTTGCCCTGAGTGTGAAAGAAAAGATTCTCAAGAGTGGCGGTAATATTCTCGGCATTGTCTTTAACAAGAGGCGGCTCTATATACCAGAGTTTATTTACCGGTACCTGTAAAAAGATTGTGGTCTCAAATAAATGCTAACGAATCAAACAGAAGATAGCAATTTTTATTTACACGTTCAGGACAGCGCAGCTTCGGGTGAAGCGTGTCTTGAGTCTCATGAGGGTTCAAATAAAAAATCAGGATTTTTTAGAGGGATCACTGAAACTTTCAAGGGGCACAACAGGTCTGAGTTTATTGGATTTTCCAATAAAGGGTGGTTCCTTGTTTTTGGCGACATACTTTTTATACTGTTAGCACATTACATTGCCACATGGATCCGTTTTGGTCATCCTGTGAACGTCATTTCCTTCTATACGAGGGTATGTGTCTTTACCGTTCTTATTTATCCTGTGACCATGTATATTTTTGATCTCTATAATGTATCCCGAAAGTTTCAGTCTTTAGAAACTGTTCACCGGATTGTTTTTGGCATAACTATTGGCGGGAGTGTATTGATTCTAATATTTTTTATTGTACCATACGGCCAGTATGGCAGGGGCATTATGGCTATCCATATGGCGATTGCCTGGGTTCTGCTTATCGGATGGCGGTTTGTATATGGACTGATTTTTCAGTCTACCAAAAACAAAATTCCAACTATTATCCTGGGCGCGGGACAATCTGGAAGGGCAGTTTACAACATACTTAAATTTCCATTATCGCCCTATGAAGTCAGGGGATTTATTGATGACAACCGTGCACTGCAAGAAATATCGATGTCGCCTACCGTAATAGGCACATGTGACCAACTTGTGGAGGTTGCGAGACAGGTCGGAGCTACCACTGCCATTATGGCTATCCCCAAAAACAGGCCGACAGACCTGATCCGGAATATACTGCACGCTCGTCTTAATGGTATCGAAGTGAAGGATACCCCGGATATCTTCGAGAAACTCACAGGGAGGATACCGGTAAAGCATATCGCAGATCAATGGCTACTTTTTGCAGATGGGTTTTACCTGCTCCATAAAGAATATATGAGAAAATTCAAGCGCCTTACAGACCTGGTAGTGTCTGCCACTGTTCTCCTTGTAACAGCGCCATTATTAGGGCTTGCGGCGTTAGCCATTCGTCTTGAATCGCCGGGGCCAATAATGTATACCCAGGAAAGGGTCGGCAAAAGTCAACAAACGTTTACAATTTATAAGCTTCGATCAATGCGGCACAATGCAGAAGCCAGCGGGGCGAGGTGGGCCGAAAAGAAAGATCCTCGCGTGACCAGGGTAGGCAAATGGCTTCGTCTTACCCATATCGATGAACTTCCCCAGATTTGGAACATCTTTAAGGGTGATATGAGTTTTGTAGGCCCCAGGCCGGAAAGACCTGA
>JAKQGD010000272.1 GCA_029573365.1 Bacteroidota bacterium
GCTTAAAATATTGATTCCGGTCTGACATAGCACTTGCGGTTTGCTCCAGCCAAAGGTATATAAAAAAGTGTTGTCGTTTAAAAATTATATAAAAATATCAACCAAATTGAATCCTATGCGACTATTTAGACTCCAGCCATTTTCTGGCATTGACAAAAGCTTGCAGCCATGGAGAAACGGTATCCTCCTGCCGGTCAGTCGGATACCACGCCCAATTCCAGGGAAAGATGCTTCGCTCTATGTGGGGCATCATGACGAGGTGTCTTCCGTCGTCAGAACACATCATGGCCGTGTTGTAGTCGGAGCCGTTGGGATTGGCAGGGTAGCCTTCGTAACCGTACGTAGCTACAATGCCATAGGCACTTTGTTCCTGAGGCAGCCTGAATCTACCCTCTCCGTGAGATATCCAGACCCCGAGCCTCTGGCCGGCCATAGACGACATCATGACGGACGGATTGGGCTGGATTACAACCGAAGTAAAAGCACTTTCATGTTTGTGGGATTCGTTAAAATCCATCCTGGGTTTTTCGGCATGGTCAGGATGTATCAGCCCCAGTTCGACAAAAAGCTGACAGCCATTGCAAATGCCAACCGAGAGGGTGTCCGGCCGTCCGAAGAAATCCAGCAGGGCTTTGTTGGCTCTTTGATTGTATTTAAAAGCTCCTGCCCAGCCTTTGGCACTGCCGAGGACATCGGAATTGGAAAATCCGCCTACTGCACCTATAAATCTCACCTCTGAAAGATCCTCGCGGCCGGAAATGAGGTCCGTCATGTGTACATCTTTCACGTCAAATCCTGCCAGATACAGGGCATTGGCGAGTTCACGTTCCGAATTGCTACCTTTTTCGCGGATAACTGCTGCCTTGATCCTTTGACCGGTGGGAGGTGTCTGCGGCAATCCGCCCACATATCCCTCCGGAAATACATAGCTAAGTGGCTGGTGTTTGTAGTTGTCAAACCTTTCGCGGGCCTTGGCGGGGCCTGACTGCCTTTGGTCAAGCAGATATGAAGTTCTGTACCAGACATCTCTCCATTCTGCAATATCAAAATCAAAGTGATCAGAATGATTGATAACAGTGAGATGTCCTCCGTATTGATATTTGCCGATGTTATACATGCTTATACCGCTGGAGCGGAATGAGGTCTCCACTTCCTCTTCGCTTCCTTTTTTTACCTGGAAAACGATACCGGCATTTTCTGCAAACAGGAGCTTGAAACTGTCCTCTTCATGTATGCTGCTGAAATCCAGTACGGCACCTGCCTCAGGATCTGCAAAACACATTTCGAGAAGTGTGGTGATGAGCCCACCGCTGCCGACATCATGCCCGGCCATGATTAATCCTTTTTTTATCATTTCCTGCATCACTCCAAATGCCGTGACAAATGCCGCAGCGTCGGCTACCGATGGAGCTTCGCTGCCTACCGACCCCGTTATTTGGCCCAGGGAAGAGCCTCCCAGTCGGTGCTCCATAAATGACATATTGAGGTAGCAGATGTCGCCGCCATGTTTTTTCAGCACAGGGTCGGGTATATTATTGATATCGTCACAGTGACCTGCTGCACTGATGATGACTGTGCCCGGAGCCATTACCTGTCCGTCGGGGTACTTTTGTGTCATGGAAAGGGAGTCCTTGCCTGTAGGTATGTTTATGCCCAGCTGCATGGCAAACTCAGAGCAAGCCTGTACAGCCTGATACAAACGGGCGTCTTCGCCGGCATTTCTACAAGGCCACATCCAGTTGGCTGACAGTGAAACGCTCCTGATGTCGTCTCTGAGCGGAGCCCAGACGATGTTAGTCAGTGCCTCGGCGATGCTGTTGCGGCTACCTGCAGCAGGGTCTATCAGTCCGCTCACCGGCGAATGGCCGATGGATGTAGCTATGCCCTGAAGGCTCATGTAATCAAGGGCCATGACACCACAGTTATTTAGGGGAAGCTGCAAAGGTCCCGCACACTGTTGCCTCGCTACCCTGCCCCCCACGCACCTGTCCACTTTGTTGGTCAGCCAGTCCTTGCAGGCCACGGCTTCAAGACTGAGCACTTGTCTCAGACAGTTATAAAAATCAAGATGAATGGTGTCGATTTCCCTGTATTTCGAGACAGGAGTGAGGTCGTTCATTACTGTTTTTGGGCTTGACCCAAAAAAATCGGCTACTGCAAGGTCTATGGGAGACATGTTCAGCTTTTCTGAACGGAAAACAAACCGGTGGTCCCCGGTGATCTTTCCCACTGTAAAAATCGGAGCCCTTTCACGTGCAGCTACCGACGTCACCCGTTCGAGATCGTCAGCGTGGATGACGAGGCCCATTCTTTCCTGCGATTCGTTGCCTATGATTTCCCGTGCCGAAAGGGTTGGATCGCCTACAGGCAGGGCATCCAGGTCTATGACCCCACCTGTGGACTCTACGAGCTCTGACAGGCAGTTTAGGTGCCCTCCGGCTCCGTGGTCGTGGATGGAAATGATGGGATTGTCGTCACTTTCTACCAGGGCCCTGACGGCATTGGCGACTCTTTTCTGCATTTCGGGGTTGGACCGTTGTACGGCGTTTAGTTCTATGCCTGTTCCAAAAGCACCAGTATCTGCCGATGATACGGCCGCACCTCCCATACCTATGCGGTAATTGTCACCTCCCATCACCACGACGAGGTCTCCTGCAGTGGGGTGTTTTTTCTCAGCATGTTGCCTGATGCCGTAACCCACGCCCCCTGCCAGCATGATGACCTTGTCATAACCGAGCTGCCGTAGGTTTTCTGTGTGTTCGAAGGTCAGTACCGACCCTGCTATGAGCGGCTGGCCAAATTTATTGCCAAAGTCTGACGCTCCGTTTGATGCCTTGATCAGGATGTCTGACGGCTTCTGATACAGCCATTTTCTTTCCGGAATTTTTTGTTCCCATAGACGGTTTTCCTCCATACGTGAATAGGACGTCATATACACTGCTGTGCCGGCAAGAGGAACCGATCCTGTGCCCCCTGCCATACGGTCTCTGATCTCACCTCCTGTACCTGTGGCAGCACCATTAAAAGGCTCCACGGTAGTAGGAAAATTGTGGGTTTCTGCTTTGAGCGAAAGTACCGTTTCTGTTTTTTTAAGGCTGTAAAAAGACGGCACTTCTCCTTTTTCCGGTGAAAACTGCCATATTTCAGGACCTGAAATAAATGCTACATTGTCCTTGTAGGCAGAAACGATGCTGTTGGGATTTTGCCGTGATGTTTTTTTGATCATGGCAAAGAGACTTTCAGGCATTTCCTTTCCGTCGATGACAAAGATGCCATTGAAGATTTTGTGCCTGCAGTGTTCTGAATTGACCTGCGAAAAACCAAAAACCTCACAATCTGTCAACAGCCTGCCCATGCGACCAGAGAGGGTTTCGAGGTAGGATATTTCCTCATCGCTGAGTGCCAGCCCTTCGGCATGGTTGTAAGCCCTGACATCGTCGATATACCTTACAGGCTCTGCTTGGATGGCCGGGCTAAAGATGTTCTGACCGAGGGTATCGTATTTTTGAAACAACATGGGATCAAAGGAGCCGGCCATCTCTGCAGGAACGAACTGTTCGATTCTGGATATGCCACGGATGCCCATATTTTGAGTGATTTCTACGGCATTGGTGCTCCAGGGAGTGACCATGGATGCCCGCGGGCCCACAAACTCACCTTGCACACTGCTGTGGGGCCACATCCCGGCTCCGTCAAAAAGCCAGCTAAGTTTGCTGTGGTCGTCGGCTGAAAGAGATGTCTGGGCACTTACTGAGTACGTTTTACCATCGTGGGTACGGTAGAAATGGATCATTTGGGCGAAGTTGGTCCTTTGAAAGCGTAAAGTTCAGTAATTGGCACCAGAATGTGTAAAATATAAGGGCTATTTTGAAGGAGAGTCAGAATAAACATAGATACCCCGAAAAATCACAAGAATATTTTTAACTTGTCACCAAGTTATCAGAAAAACTCGTCCAGGAGTATATAAAATTTGATTTTATCTTCGTTTATCTTGTCCAGGCCATAGCGGCGGAAAAATAAAGCCACATATCCACTTCCAAAAGTCTCATTTATATTGCGTACTGCAAGGCCAATGTCCTGATATTTGTCAGCTACTCCGCCATTTACCAGGTCAATATATCCTGAGATCTGAGTGTCATTAAAAATGATATTGTCAAAACAAAAATCTCCGTGCGTAAATACAGGTTCGTGATTTGTCGGTACCAGGCTGAGCAGCGTTTTAAATAGCTCTGATATATCCTCTGACTGGTTTTCGGGTTGTAAATTGTCTTTGTCTACTTTTCCGTTTTTAAGGTTATATTTGGCTGCAGCGATTCTGTTTTGTAGATTTTGCTTTAGTGCATATTTATCAATGGTCAGACTGTGCATTTTTTTAAGAGACAATGCATATTGTTCCACAACCTTTTCAGGGGTCCATAAACCCATGTATTTTTCGAGTGTTTTTCCTTTGACTTCAGTCAGACAAATTGCCTCAAATTCTTTTTCGCAGCTAAAGAATATGATATCCGGAACTGGCAATTTGCCTTTCAGCCATTTATAATTTAAATATTCATTTTGCAGCCCGGCACGTTGTATTTTTAATATAAAGTTTTCGTTGCCATTTACTGTAATTTTATATTTTACGGATTCGCCGGCACCATCAAGAATAGGAGCATCTGTATATGAGTTAAAATGTCTTTCAAGTAATTTCCTAATCTGATCTATGTCAACCATATTGCAATGTGCCTCTACCTCAGAAACTCCCTGACCTCCACATAGTTGCGGTGTTGTATAATAAAGCCGTCATTTTCCAGCTTTTTCATCAGTCTCGATATGACGACCCGCGATGAGTGCATTTCATTTGCAATCTGAAAATGGGTGATGTGAAGTTTTGCATCCTTGGTGACCATAACTTTGTCACGAAGAAATTTCTGCAATCTTTCTTCCATGTTGTTAAAAGCCAGGTTGTCGATGGCTTCAAGCATTTCGTTCATCCGTGTATTGTAGCTGTCCAGTACAAAACCACGCCAAGATTTATATCTCACCATCCATTCCTCCATTTTTTCTACCGGGATAAAAAGTATTCGACAGTGTGTCTCTGTGATGGCTTTTATGGTACTTTTGGTGGGCTTGGTACAGCAACTGAGGGTCACTGCACACGTATCCCCGAGCTCCAGGTAATACAATAAAAGTTCGTTGCCGTCCTTGTCTTCCTTCATGATTTTTACAGACCCGGAGATCATCAGCGGCATGTGGGTCAGCATCTGTCCTATGTCCATGATCTGCACCCCATCTTCAAACTGACGTATGGTACCCGATTTGCACATTTCTGTGATCAGTTCGGGTTCGAAAAGATACCTGAATTTTTCGCTTAAGATGTCAATGCATGAATCGCTGCTGGTTTTGTCATTTTTTATCATCTGTATAATGTTGGCGGATTTAATAAAACATGGCTTCGAATTTTCGGACTACAACAAAGCCTCGGAAAATTGCTTTTCGAACAGTTCACGATAGCGACCCTCCTTGTTTGCCAGCAGTGAATCGTGGGTGCCCCGTTCTACGATTTTTCCATCTGACATCACCAGGATGGATGTGGCATGCCTGATGGTGGACAATCTGTGGGCAATGATGATGGAGGTTCGTTTTTCTATCAGTTTTTCTATGGCGTGCTGTATCACCACTTCACTTTCTGTGTCGATGGAAGAAGTGGCCTCGTCGAGTATCAGAATGTCAGGATTAAACACCAGTGCCCGTACAAATGAAATAAGCTGACGCTGGCCTACGGAAAGGTTGCTTCCTCTTTCGGAAACCTTGTACTGGTAGCCGCCCGGCAATTTTTCGATAAATTCGTGGGCTCCTATGGTGATAGCGGCGTTTCTGACATCCTTTGGCGTGATGTTTTCGTCCCGAAGTGTGATGTTTTCCAAAACGGTGCCATTAAACAGAAAAACATCCTGTAGCACTACGGCGATCCTGGTTCTGAGACTTTTGAGTTCATAGCTTTTAATATTTTGGCCATCGATTAAAATATCACCACTGCTGACGTCATAAAATCTCGAGATGAGGTTTATAATGGTGGATTTTCCTGACCCTGTGCTGCCTACCAGGGCAAAAGTCTCTCCGGTATTTATTTTGAAACTGACATCATGGAGGACAGGATGATTTTCATCGTATCCAAAGGTGACATTTTTAAATTCCACTTTGCCTTCCAGCTTGAGCGGCCTTAGTGTGCCTTCATTGGGTATGACCTCGTTGCTGTCTAGAATACGGAAGACCCTTTCGGAAGCTACGAATCCCATCTGGAGCGTATTAAATTTATCGGCCATAAACCTTATAGGGCGGAACATGAGATTGAGGTACAAGGGAAAAGACACCAGGGCTCCAAAGGTGACTTTGTCCTGGATATAACCCCGGGCACCAAGCCAGATCATCAGGGCCAGGGCCACGGCAGAGACCAGTTCCACCACAGGGAAAAACACGGCATAATAAAATACCGAATCGAGGTTTGCCGATGTGTAATCGTGGTTTATTTTTTTAAAAAGCTCTGCCTGTCTGCCTTCGGCATTGAACAGCTGTACGACCCTCATACCCGTGATTCTTTCCTGCAGGAAGGCATTCATATTTGCGATCTGGGTACGCACTTTTTGGTATGAAACTCTGACTTTTTCCTTAAAAACGTAACTGGCCAGAATCATAAAAGGCATTGTCATAAAGACGATTGCGGTGAGCCTCCAGCTTGTGTAAATCATGATGGCCACAACGGCAATAAGTGTGAGTATATCGGCGACGATGGTGATGACACCCTGGGCAAAAACATCGTTTATAGACTGAATGTCATTTATGGTGCGGGTGGTGGATGTGCCAATCGGCGTCTTGTCAAAGTATCGGAGCCTCAGCTCTGTGATGTGCCTGTAAACCCTGCCCCTCATGTCCTTGATGACAGATTGTCCCAGTTCGGCAGTGACGTATATAAAATAATATTTCATCACGACATTTACTAAAAGGACCAGGATAAATAAAAGGCCCATAAAAATCAAGCCGTCTTTGTGGCCGCCGATGATATTGTCATCCACGATCTTCTGGACAATAAAAGGTTGTGCTATAGAAAAAGGAGCCATGGCTATGGCAAGAAAGATGGACATAGAAAGCAAATATCTGAAGGGTCGGGCAGTACCTATGACCCTTCTGAGCAATGCCCAGTCTGTTCCTTTTTTGGATTCCATATGTAAATAGATAACCGCATGCTTTCTCCTTTTGTTTTACGAAGGAGGCTTGCTTCTTTTTTTTTTCTGACGTCAGCGGCTGAGGAACATAGATCGTTTGCTGTCCAGGTCCCTGAAAAACGGATCGTAAATATCTTTGATGTAATAAATCATTTCGCCGGTGGATTTCATTTCAGGCCCGAGGTTTTTATCCACTCCAGGAAATTTATTAAAAGAAAAAACAGGCACCTTGATGGCATAACCGGTGAGTTTTTTGTCATAGGTAAAGTCTTTGAGCTTGTGGGTGCCCATCATGACTTTTGTTGCTATCTTTAAATATGGCACCTGATACGCCTTGGCGATAAATGGTGTCGTCCTCGATGCCCGGGGGTTGGCTTCGATCACATAGACCTTTTCATTTTTGATGGCAAACTGTATGTTTATAAGGCCTTTGATGTGAAGAGCACGGGCCAGTTTATCGGCATATTCGACCATCTGTCCCACCACATCAGGACTGAGTGAATAGGTGGGCAATACCGCTGAGCTGTCCCCGGAGTGGATGCCTGCAGGTTCTATGTGCTCCATGATGCCCATGATATGAAGCTCGTCACCGTCAAAGATGGCATCGATTTCCGCTTCCTTGGCTCTTTCGAGAAACTGATCTATCAATACTTTATTGTCAGGCATGTGCTTAAAGATGCTTAGCACGTGTTTTTCGAGTTCCTGATCATTGATAACAATACGCATACGCTGGCCTCCGAGCACATAAGACGGACGCACAAGCACAGGATACGAAACCCTGCGGGCCACCTCTATAGCCTCATCTACATCGTGGGCGACGCCGTACTCCGGATAAGGAATTTCCAGTTCCTTGAGGAGGTCAGAAAATCTTCCTCTGTCCTCAGCGATGTCCATATTATTAAAATCTGTGCCTATAATGGGCAACCCCTTCTGATGAAATTTTTCTGCCAGCTTGAGGGCCGTCTGACCCCCGAGTTGTACGATGACACCTTCGGGTTTTTCGAGGTCTATGATTTCTTCGATGTGCTCCCAGAATACAGGCTCAAAATAGAGCTTGTCAGCTATGTCAAAATCCGTCGATACAGTTTCGGGATTGCAATTGATCATAATGGCCTCATACCCTGCCTCCTTGATGGCCAGGAGGCCGTGGACACAGCAATAGTCAAATTCTATGCCCTGTCCTATACGATTGGGTCCGGAGCCTATGACTATGATTTTCTTTTTATCTGAAGGCAGGCTTTCGTTTTCGCTGTCAAAGGTTGAGTAATAATAAGGAGTTTTTGCTTCAAACTCGGCGGCACAGGTATCCACCATCTTATAGGTCCTGGTGATGCCCAGTTTTTTTCTTTGCCTCGTTACTTCTTCCTCACGGATACGAAGCACCCAGGCGATCTGTGCATCGGAGTAACCTACGGTTTTGAGTTCCCTGAAAAAGTCTGCGGGTATATCCTCAGCGACATTATACCTCATCAGCTTGTCTTCGTATTTTACCAGCCTTTTAATCTGGCGGATATACCATGGGTCTATTTTGGTGAGTTTTGTGACTGTTTTTTCCGGCACACCGAGGCGTAGAGCGTCTTTGACCCTGTATATCCGGTCGTCGCTTACATTGTCGAGCCTGCTGAGGATGTCTTCGGTCTGTATCCATTCCTTGATATCGGCACCGAGCCCGGCACGGTTGTTTTCCTGGCTTTGGCAGGCCTTTTGCATGGCTTCCAGAAAATTTCTTCCTATGGCCATGACTTCGCCCACGGATTTCATCTGAAGGCCGAGGGTGGCGTCTGCACCATAAAATTTCTCGAAATTCCAACGGGGCATTTTTACTATGACGTAGTCCAAAGCAGGCTCAAAGAAGGCTGATGTAGTCTTTGTGATCTGGTTTTTGAGCTCATCAAGGGTATAGCCAAGGGCCAGTTTAGCCGCAATTTTTGCTATAGGATAGCCTGTAGCTTTACTGGCCAGTGCCGAAGACCTGGATACCCTGGGATTTATTTCCACGGCTATGATCTCTTCGGTTTCCGGATTTAGAGCAAACTGTACATTGCATCCGCCGGCAAAATTGCCCAGTGACCGCATCATTTTTATGGCATCGTCCCTCATTCTCTGGAACGAAGTGTCTGATAGGGTCATGGCAGGTGCAACGGTGATGCTGTCTCCCGTGTGTATGCCCATGGGATCGAGGTTTTCGACTGTGCAGATGATGACCACATTGTCGTTGATATCACGCAGCAGCTCGAGTTCATATTCCTTCCAGCCGAAAACGGCTTTTTCTACCAGCACCTCATGGGTTGGGGAGGCTTCGAGACCACGGCGTAATGCCTCATCAAAATCTTCCTCTTTCATGACAAATCCACCTCCTGTACCTCCGAGGGTATAGGATGGTCGTATGACGAGAGGAAAACCGATGACCTGTGCCGCCTCTTTGCCCTCTAGAAAAGAATTTGCTATCCGGGAATCTGCCACCTTCATACCCAATGAAAGGACGTGCTGCTTAAAAGCTTCACGGTTTTCTGTCAGTTCTATGGCATTGGTGTCTACACCGATCATTTTTACGCCATAACGGTGCCAAACACCCATTTTTTCCGCCTCAATAGCCAGGTTGAGAGCTGTTTGTCCGCCCATGGTAGCGAGCACAGCATCGATCTTTTGTTCTTCGAGGATGGCTATGATACTCTCCACGGTCAATGGCCACATATATACATGGTCAGCAGTGACGCTGTCGGTCATGATGGTGGCAGGATTGGAGTTGATCAGAGACACTTTGATTCCCTCTTCTCTGAGGGACCGGGCTGCCTGTGATCCTGAATAGTCAAATTCGCAGGCCTGACCTATGATGATAGGACCGCTCCCTATGATGAGAACGGATTTGATGCTGTTATCTTTGGGCATATCCGACAGTTGAATTCTGTTCGGGACACAAAGGTACATAGGTAGGCACTAAGAGGAAAATTTGATGTCATCTTTTTGGTAACTTTACGCAAAATATTAATAAGTGTGGGTTTTTTACCAAAAATTCTTATCACCGACCACGTACATCCACTGCTGATTGAGGGCCTGGAGGCCAATGGAGCTGCAGTGGTTTTTGACACTTCTGTGGACAATGTATTACTGGATACTATCCTCCATGATTTTGACGGCATCATTATCAACAGCAAAATCCAGATGGACCGCCATAGGATAGACAAAGGCGTCAGGCTAAGGTTTATAGGAAGGCTGGGGTCAGGACTGGAAATAATCAATGTACCCTACGCCCGCAAAAAAGGTATTGCCGTTTACAATTCGCCGGAAGGCAACAAAAATGCGGTAGCCGAGCATGAATTTGCCATGATCCTTGCACTTTTCAACAACTTAATCAGGGCAGACAGAGAAGTTAGGCAATTTATCTGGAACAGAGAGAACAACCGGGGCAAAGAGCTCAGGGACAAAACTGTAGGGATTATCGGTCTGGGGCATACGGGGTCTTCATTTGCTGAAAAACTGTATCCATGGCGACTCAAAGTCGTTTCTTATGATAAGTATAGGAAGCGTTTTCCATCCTCCCTGCGTTTTGTCCATAAAACCGACCTCGAGACGGTAATCAGGGAGTCAGACATCATTTCACTGCATCTGCCTCTGACAGCCGAAACCGAGTATCTGGTAGATGCTGATTTTATTTCACGCTGTAAAGATGGTGTGATTATTTCCAATACTTCCAGGGGTAAAATTGTAGATACCGCTGCCCTTGTTGACGGGCTGGAATCAGGAAAAGTGGGAGGGGCCTGTCTCGATGTATTCGAAAACGAAAAGCCGGAAACGTATAATCTCACGGAAAAAGAATTGTATAAAAGGCTTTTCAGACGGGACAATGTAGTGTTGTCACCGCACATAGCCGGGTGGACGCACGAATCACTTAGAGACATAGCCGCCGTGCTTCTGGATAAAATACTCATGGGCAATCATCTTTAAAAGTGTATTGGCAGATACAGTTTTGAAGATATTAAAAACAAAAATTTGGCAATGCTTTCATTATTTACTAACATTGCGGACTTTTAAGATATCGTTAACATAATCAAAAATTCATCGTTATGAATAGATTATTACTCACATTGACTTTCCTTCTTACAGCCTGGGCAGGCATATACGCTCAGACGACCATCGAGGGCAAAGTTACAGACAAGGAATCAGGAGAACCCATCCTGTTTGGTACAGTGGCACTGTACAGGGGGGGTGTTCTCATCACAGGTACAGAAACCGACCTGGAAGGCAATTACTTTATATCTGACATTCAGCCGGGTACCTATGACATGGAAGCCAGCTATGTCGGTTATGCATCACAAAAGGTAGTCAATATCGTCATCAAGGCAGGAAGGACAAACAAGGTAAATTTTGACCTGTCCACCGATGCGGTGTTGCTGGATGCTGTGGAAATCAAGGAATTTAAAGTCCCTCTTATAGAGCAGGACAACACGACACAGGGTACTACGGTTACTGCCGAAAAAATCAGGGCCCTGCCTACCAAGCAGGTAAATGCCATAGCAGCCACATCTGCAGGTATATCATCACGCGACGGTGGTGACATCTCAGTCAGGGGCTCGAGGTCCAATGAGACAGTGTACTTCCTGGATGGAGTCAGGGTTACTGGTAACCTCATCCCACAGTCAGAAATAGAGCAGCTTCAGGTAATTATCGGAGGAGTAGAGGCGAGGTATGGAGACGTGACCGGAGGAGTAATATCGCTGACTTCCAGAGGGCCTTCAAGCAAAATGTCAGGTATGCTTGAAGTAGAAAAATCCATTGATGGCTATGGTTACAACCTTATCAGCGGCAATATCGCAGGTCCTATTTTAAAGAACAAAAACAAGCAATCGATCATCGGCTATCGTTTTTCCGGCCAGTACAGAAATGTAGCCGACAACAACCCATCGGCACTGGGTGTGTGGAGAGCACCAGAAAGGGTCATCCGCGACCTGGAACTCAATCCCACTTACAGCATAGGTACGACAAAGTTTCCTTCACTGGAACAGCTGCAGACTTCTGATCTGGGGTCACCTCTTAAGGCCAGGCCTAATAACGAAAACGTGGACCTCGACCTCACAGGAAAGCTTGACTTTCGTATCGGAAGCAACATCGACATCCAGCTTTCGGGTAATTATAACGACAAGACAAATCGTTTTACTCCGAGCACGGCATGGTCACTACTAAACTGGGTAAACAATCCATACCAGTATAGCAATACTTACAGAGGGAACCTGAGGTTTACCCACAGACTGGGCAAACAGTCATCCAGGGACGGTGATGAAAAATCAGCCGGTAATTTCAGGAATTTCAGTTATACATTTATCCTGGGTTATCAGAACTCCAAGTCAAGAGTGGAAGACTTCAGGCACGAAGACAGACTGTTTAACTATGGTTATTTTGGCAAGACATTGAGGACCTGGGAACCTGTATTTGGATTTCTTGACCCTGATGACCCCATGTTTGAAATCGATCCCTTCGGTCACTTGGGTTACCGGGAAGTAATAGGCGAGTATACGCTGGATCAAAACATCAATCCGGTGCTCGGATCATACAATGCCATCAACGGCGTAAACGTAAACGGCCTTCTTAACCAGACCATCAATACCGCGTGGAACAATCTGTATTCAAATGTAGGCCAGGTGTACAATAACTTTTCAAAATCTGACAATGATTTATACCAGCTCAACCTGATTACCAGTTTTGACCTGTTGCCGGGAGGATCAGAAAAGGGAAGGCATAACATCCAGTTTGGTTTATTGTACGAGCAAAGCATCAACAGAAACTGGGAACTTGAACCGTTTGACCTATGGAATCTAGCAGAAATTCAAGCCAACGGACATATTAACGGCATCGATAAGAGTGTGATCATTGATACGATGACGGTAAACGGACCTTTCGGACCGCAGGTAGAAAACATCTACCAGACAAACCTCAATTTAGAATCTGACAATAAGTTTTACAGAAATGTGAGAGACCTTCTGGGAAAAACTGACAATGAATATGTCAATATCTGGGAAATCGACCCAAGCCAGCTGAGGCTTGACATGTTTTCTGCCTCAGAAGTGATAAACAGACAAGGACTGATCGGCTATCAGGGATTTGATTACCTGGGCAACAAACTGGGTACTGATGTCAGGTTTGAAGATTTCTTCAGCAGCAGGGATGCCAATGGCAAGCGTACTTTTGTGGTGGCTCCTCAGCAACCCATCTATGGGGCTGTGTTTCTGCAGGACAAGTTTTCATACAAGGACATCATCTTCAGGCTGGGTGTCAGGATGGATTATTTTGATGCCAATACTAAGGTGTTAAGAGATAATTATGCACTATATGAAATCGAAAATGCTAAGGATTTTTACAACAGGATAGGCAAGGAAAAACCTTCTTCTGTAGGCGATGATTACAGTGTATATGTAGGTGGCGAGGAGTCAGATGACATAAAAGCCTTCAGGAAGGGAGATGACTGGTTTTTGCCCAATGGTACCGCAGTATCAGGAGGTAACCTAATTTTCCAGGGAGGACTGGTTTATCCATCCTATGCAGGAAGGACACAAGGCAGGGTACTCAATATCCAGGATGCAAATTTCGACCCTAATACATCCTTTGTGGACTACAAGCCACAAATCAATTTTATGCCTCGTCTGGCATTTTCATTCCCAATATCCGAAGACGCAGGTTTCTTTGCTCACTATGATGTTTTGTACCAAAGGCCCCCATCTAATGCCTTTGCTACCGGTCTTGATTATTATTTCTTCCAAGATATATCGAGAATTAATCCTGATAACACTCCTTTAGACAATCCAAATCTCAGGCCGGTGAGAACCATCGACTACGAGGCAGGATTCCAGCAGAAGCTGACAGAAACCATGGCCATGAAGTTTTCGGCTTATTATAAGGAAATGAAGGACCTTATCCAGCAAAGGGTTCTGGCCAATGTAGCTTCCCCATTAAACAGCTATTCGTTTTATGACAACCTGGATTTTGGAACAGTAAAAGGATTTTCTTTTGCCCTTGACAGAAGAAGAACCAATAATCTGGAAATTAACGCTACCTATACACTGCAGTTTGCAGATGGATCAGGAAGTGATGCCAATTCATCCAGTGGAATAAACAACAGGGGACCTATCAGAAACCTTATCCCCCTGTCTTTTGACGAAAGACACAGATTTACGGCTGTTATTGACTATAGATACGGAACCGGCAAAGCATATAACGGACCAAGAATCGGAGGTGTCAATATCCTGGAAGACTTTGGGGTCAACCTGACGACCTTCCTGGTATCCGGCCAGCCATATACCAGAAACACCATTCCTCAGCAGTTTGGCGGGGCAGGATTCCTTGGTTCTATCAATGGAGCCAGATTGCCGTGGAACTTTACAACAGACCTCAATGCACAGAAGCGTTTTTCTGTGTCATTGTCAAAAGGAGATGGTGTGACCGGATCAGGTAGAAAATTGTTTTTCAATGCTTATCTGAGGGTTCAGAACCTTTTCAATACAAAAAATGTGATAAATCTCTATAAGTTCTCCAATGACCCCGACAATGATGGATTCCTACAGTCAAGCTTTGGCCAGGATAGAATCAAAGGTGTTATAGATACCAGCAGAGATGTCAATGCATTCCTTGATGCCTACTCATGGAGGCTTCTTGCACCGGGTAATTATACCCTTCCCAGAAGAATCTATGTAGGAGTAATAATGGACTTTTAACAAATAAAAAAAATCTTAAATCATGTATAAAATGAAAAATAAGATAAGTTTTAGCCTGCTGGGAGCCCTGCTGCTTTTGGCTACCATAGTTCAGGCAAAAAAACCTGATCTCCCACCTGACGGCAAGGCTCCGGCCGCTGATATGACAGGGTGGAGGGCTGCCTGCGTCAGGCCTACAAAGCAAACAGAAATGCAGGTAAACAACGTAAGAGCAAGGTTGCTGACAGGTGGTGACATTTGGTCAGAAGCACAGTATGTAGTTCCCAAACCCTCTCCCGGGCAGTTGCCTGTATCTGCTTTGTATGCAGGTGGTGTGTGGATAGGAGGCGTCGACAGAGCCGGAAACATCAAACTTTCGGGTGTTACTTACCGGTCTCAAGGCTATGACTTTTTCTCCGGTCCGCTGGATATAAACGGAACAACAGAAGCCGAACAGTGCCAGAATTGGGACAGGTTCTTTAATGTCAAGGGAGTCAACGTCAGGGACCATTACAATAAGGTGATCAAATTTAAAGAAACCGGAGTGCCCATCAATTGTGATTCGATTGCTGATGATGTAAAATACTGGCCTGGACAAGGCAATCCATTCTGGAGGGAGAAGTTCACTACTTTTTCACTTCCTGACCAGCCACTGGGAGCCTACTGGGACGACAACGGAGATGGAATATACAATCCATGTGACGGAGATTTCCCGCTGATCGACATCAGAGGTTGTGAGCCAGAAAACATCAATGAAGCAAAGGAACTTATTCCTGATGAAATGATTTTCTGGATCTACAACGACAACGGTGGTCCACAGACTCTGTCAGGACCCACAGCCATCCAGATGGAGGTGCAGGTACAGTCATTTGCATACTCTACAAATGATGAGATCAATGACATGACCTTCTACAGATATAAACTGATCAATAAAGCGAAGGAAGACCTCGTTGACTGTTACTTCTCCATGTGGATAGACCCTGACCTGGGTTGTTACCAGGACGACTACATAGGTTGTGACATTTCCAGGTCACTGGCTTATGTTTACAACCAGGATGCTGTGGATGGTAGCAGCGGTATTTCCTGTCAGGGTACAAACACCTATGGTACTGAGGTTCCCATTCTCGGTATGGATTACTTCAGAGGACCTCTCGGACCTAAAGTATTCAAGAGATTGGAGGATGGTACGGTAGTTTTAGGTCCTATCGTAAACAGTGCAGGTGATACGCTTAAAAATGAAGACGGTTCCATTAAATTGGGACCTGTACTCCTCGAGCCGGAACCATTTACAGGACAGCAGGATACACTGGTGGAACTGGGCATGACCTCGTTTACCTATGCTGAGAACGGAGGAATTGGTTCCTATCCGCCGGCAACCCAGGATCCACAAAGAGGACGAGAAACAGGATTCTACAACTATATCCGAGGTTTCTGGGCTGACGGTACACCGGTGACTTTTGGAGGTTCAGGATACAATCCAGGCAGTTCAGATACCATCAGGTATGCCTTTCCTGATGACCCCAATATCCCCAATGGATGGTCCATGTGTGCATTAAACTATCCGTTTGGTGACAGAAGGACGTTACAGGCTACCGGACCACTGCTTTTACAGCCGGGAGCTACTAATGAACTTATATTGGGAGTAGTTTTTGTTCCGGATATAGACTATCCGTGTCCGGACATAACCAGACTCAAATTTGCTGACGACATAGCTCAGGCCTTGTTTGACAACTGCTTTGACATCACCGACGGACCTGATGCTCCGGATGTCACCTGCGTGGAACTTGACAAGGAACTGATTCTGATGTTTTCCAATGAACCTACGTCCAACAACTTCGCAGAAAGTTATGAGGAGAAAGATCTTCAGGCACCAAGAGATGTGGACAATACTTATAAGTTTGAAGGATACAGGTTGTTCCAGCTTGCCAATGCAAGCGTCACTGCCCAGGAACTGGGTGATGTGAGCAAGGCAAGGGAAATAGCCAAAGTAGACCTTAAAAATGGAATCAAAGAAATATACAACTGGACAGGCCAGGTAAACCCACTCAATCCCACTTATCCTATCGTGTGGATACCTTCCAAGGAAGTTTCCGGGGCTGACGAAGGGCTAAGGACCTCATTCAGGGTAACTGAAGACCAGTTTGCCCTTGGCGACAGACGACTGGTTAATCATAAGCAATACCATTTCCTGGCATTGGCTTATGCCTATAACAACTGGCAGGACTTTAATATTACAACAGGCGAAGGTCAGAGAAGGGCATATCTGGAAGGTAGGGGCAACGTAGGTGGTCCTGAAAAGAAAGCTTATACCTTTGTACCCAGACCTATTGTTTACCAGGAACTCAATGCCCAGTATGGCGAGGGACCACAGGTAACAAGAATAGCCGGTGAGGGCAATCCCGGAAAATTCCTGGAAATGGATGATACCATGTACGATCTCATCCTTAACAATCAGCACAATGGCAAGATAAAGTATAAATTAGGCGCCGGACCTATTGATGCCAAGGTAGTGGATCCGCTGAGGATCAAGGACGGTAAATACAGACTGGAAGTAACCGGTAACTTTGACAATCAGAGAGCCACCTGTGCTTTTGATGACAAGGCGGTATGGAAACTTACGGATGTGACCAATAACAAAGTACTGTTGCAGGACAGACCGCTTAGTCAGCTTAAAGAATACATCATCAACGGTCTTGGATTTTCTATCACTGTTGGCAATGTAAGTGATCCGGGAGGAAGCAAAACAGGCAACAATGGGGGTATAGGAGCTTCTTTGACTTACAAGGATGCTGCAGGCCCCAGATGGTTTAACGCTGTCAAAGACGGAGGTATCTATCAGGTCAATGAGCAGGGCAACCAGGCTGTTAATTTTGCGGACTTCGTACGAAACGGATTTGCTCAGGATCCCAGTGCTGCTTTATCAAAAATGGGTGACGGATTTTTTGTACCGTTTCTTTCTACCAGGTTTGAAGCCGACCCTGACCTGCCATTCTATCTGAGTCCGGCAGCCAGGGATCTGATGGCCCTGATGACCAATACGACCAACAACTCCATACGTTACAGAGACCTCAACAATGTAGACATCGTTTTCACATCCGATAAAACAAAGTGGAGCAAGTGTATCGTGGTAGAATCGGCTTCCAACGATTATATCAACGGAGGTTTTGCCACCATTGACAATACTAAAAATTTTGAGGTCAGGCGTACTCCTTCCATCGACAAGAACGGAGCTCCACTTAATGACGGTACGTTTGGTTTCAGCTATTTCCCCGGCTACGCCATCGATGTGGAGACGGGAAAGAGGCTCAATATCTTTTTTGGAGAAAACAGTGTTTACAACTCCGACAATGCAGACATCCTTGACGGGAATAACCCTATAGGCTCAGACCTCATCTTTAATCCTTCATCACAGCTATTTGCCGATGTACAGGATTTCAGAGCTGCTGTGTTTGGAGCACAGCATTACATTTATGTTACAAGGCAGGAATATGACGAATGCAAATCCCTGGAGGTAAAACTTAAGAAGGGAGCATCTACCCTCAACAAAGCCAAGGGAGGCCCGGCTGTAACATGGGTTTCATTCCCGCTGGGAGTAGCAAGTGCACCTATGCTTCCTCTGGATAAAGGTCTTATACCTAATGAACTGGTTGTGAAACTCAGGGTAAGCAATCCTTACGGTGAATCACGCAGCTACAACATAGACAAGGAACGTGACTGTGTTACAGATGGTGATCAGCCGGTATACGAATTTGAATTCACCGGCAAGGAATCTAAGGATCTCACGGATGACGGTTATAAGGGGGCCCTCGAAAATGTCAATGTTGTACCCAATCCATATTATGCTTACAGTGCGTACGAAACATCACAGTTTACAAACATTATTAAGGTCACCAATCTGCCAGCCAAGGCTAAGGTGACCATCTATGGTATCGACGGAAGTTTTATCAGGCAATTTAACAGAGACGAACGCGGAATGACGCTTTCAGGAGTAAACAGGCCGACTTCGACTTCTCAGGTATTTCCTGACCTGGAGTGGGATATGAAAAACTTTAAGGGTATACCTGTAGCCAGTGGCGTGTATCTCATCCATGTGGTAGACCTGGACAACGGGAATGAACGTACCCTTAAGTGGTTTGGTATAGGCAGGAAGTTTGACCCGAGTGGACTCTAAAAATTAAAAATCAATCACGGCAGACAGATATAATTCTGTCTGCCCACATTGTTTAAAATAAAAAGATATCAAGATGAAAATAAAGTTTTACATAATAGCAGCAACACTGGTGATGGTGGCATCAGCGGTATATGCAGGAAATCCTGACAGACAGGGACAGGCAGGTGCATGGGAATTATTGCTCAATCCCTGGGGACGCAGTGCTGGTCTTCACTCCATGTCTACCTCATCGGTACAAGGTATTGAAGCTATGAGAATAAACATTGCAGGACTCAGCCGCATTACAAAATTTGAAATCGGTGTTTCAAACAACAGGCTTTTCAGTGGCACAGGTATGAATTTCAACAGCCTCGGACTCGGTGTCAAAATGGGTAAAAGCAGTGCTTTTGGTATAGAGTTTGCCTCACTGGATTTTGGACAAATCCCGGTTACCACGGTTAATCAGCCTGCAGGTACTGGGGGATTCTTTTCTCCGAGTTTCTTCCAGCTGGGGCTTGGTTATTCGTATACATACGCCAACAAAATATCTGTAGGTATGACGATGAGATTGGTGTCTGAAAGTATTCAGGATGTCACGGCCTCTGGTTTTGCACTGGATGCTGGGGTACAGTATGTTTCCGGGCCCAAAGATAATTTCAAATTAGGCATTTCCCTCCGCAATGTAGGTTCACCTATGGCTTTTGGCGGCGAAGGTCTTTCAGTCAAAAGAGACAATCCTGATCCTGCTGGTGGTGTAAACTATGAACTCACCTATGATGTGAGGGCTGCCTCCTTCGAACTGCCTTCCATGCTTAATCTGGGTATTTCGTATGATTACTATCTCAATGAAGACATGTTTATCCGAGGACTGGGTAATTTTACCTCCAATGCATTTTCACGGGATCAGTTGGGTGCGGGAGTTGAGTTTTCATTCAGAAAGCTGGTAGTGCTGAGAGCGGCATACAAACATAGCCTTGGAGGTATATCTGATGAAACCAGAGATGTATATACCGGCCTGGCAGGTGGAGCATCCATAGAAGTGCCTATCACCAAGGGAGGGGCCAATAACCTTGGCATAGATTATGCTTACAGGGCTACTAATCCGTTTAACGGCACGCATAATTTTACTTTGAGGTTTTCTTTCTAGGGAACCTTTTAGTTTAGCCTGATGTTTATTAGGCTTTATAATAGAATCCGGACAAACGTTTTCGACACTAACCATGCGGAAACGTTTGTTTTTTATTTTTAATTGTTAAACACAACAACACGATGTCCATCTCATACATGACTCAAGAAGGTTATGAAAAACTTAGGGCAGAACTTGATGAACTTAAAACCAAGGGCAGGGAAGATGTAGCCAAAGCCATAGCTGAAGCCCGGGAGAAGGGAGACCTGTCAGAAAACGCTGAATATGATGCTGCCAAAAATGCTCAGGGCATGCTGGAACTTAAAATAAACGAACTCGAAAAAGTCTTTGCCAATGCCAGGATCATCGACGAATCACAGCTTGATACTTCCAAGGTGACTGTCCTAACCAATGTGACTATTAAAAACGTCAAAAATGGTGCTGAGGTAACTTATAAATTAGTGGCCGAGGCAGAGGCAAACCTCAAAGAGAAAAAAATATCCATTTCTTCGCCCATTGGCCAGGGATTGCTTGGAAAAGAAGTAGGAGACATTGCTACCATACAGACGCCTTCAGGACCTGTGGATTTCAGAATACTCAATATCTCTCTCTGATATGGCTTCGATTTTCAGTAAGATTGTTAACGGTGAGATTCCATGCCACAAAATTATGGAAGATGACAGGTTTCTTGCTTTTTTGGATGTATTTCCGCTCGTCAAAGGTCATACTCTGGTCATTCCAAAAACAGAAACGGATTATATTTTTGACATAGACGACAATACCCTGGGTGATATGTTTGTTTTTGCCAAAAAAGTAGCGGCGGCAATAAGGAAGGCTTATCCATGTCCTAAGGTGGGTGTCTCTGTTATCGGCCTTGAGGTGGCACACGCACACATTCATCTCATCCCTATGCATGATGTGTCGGACATTAATTTTTCCAGACCCAAACTTAAGCCCTCGAAGGAAGAATTGGAGGAGGCTGCTGCGGTAATCAGGTCGTTTCTTTGAGACGGGTTGGTCTGTATAGATAAAAAAGACCTGCCAGACCTACCATGATAAAAAAGATAGAAATATACTGGGCCTGTGACCAGTGAACTCCCAGAAAATCATATCTGTCATTTACCCTGATCTTTTCAATAAAAAACCTTTCCAGGCCATTGAGAATCATATATATAAAAAAGATGGTTCCAGGCACCTTAAACTTATGGCGGTTAAACCAAAGCACTGCCAGGGCAAGCAATCCAAAAATGGTCTCGTATAGCGGGGTGGGATAAACACCGGGTGTGAGCTGATGACAATACCTCATGCCGCAGCCTGCGACACAACTGTTTTCTATGCTCTGACCTCCTGCTCTGGCTGCCTCATAGGCTGCAGGATCACACATGGACATGAGTACGCCTTCGTTATTGACATTGTTAGGATAGTTATAGGACCAGAGCCAGTCCGGTAAAAACCACCATTCTGGTATGGGAGCCGATATGATGCCCCAGTCCCCGTCGCCCGACAACTGACAGCCTATTCTCCCTACGGCATACCCTAAAAGAATGCCCATGCCTGCGATATCCATCATATAAACCGGCCTGATGCCTATTTTTTTGACATACCAGTACACAGCGACAAAGGCAAGAATAAGCCCCCCGTAAACATTGAGCCCACTCCCAGAAAATAAGGCTCCGAGCGGATCTCTGAAAAATCCTGAAAGGTCCTCAAATACCGAAAACAATTTACTTCCCAGCACACCGGTAAGCCCTGCTATGATGATGATGTCATTGGTTTTGGTGGAGGGGTTGACCAAGACTTCTGTTTTCTTGATTGCAGGGTCGGCCTTTGAGTTTTTCCATAAAAGATAGCCCGCGGTGGCAAGGCCAGCGAGCAAGCCCAGCCCCCAGTTACCCGCCTTTGAAAATACATAAGAAGCGGGGTCTCCTTTTACTTCTGCAAATCTGGAAATAAGCATGGGAAGTTTGCCGCCCACCAGAAAAGCAAAAAGAGCATTCATGATGATGTCCTGGATGCTAAGTCTCTCAGTAGTCTCCTCAACCACCTTTTTGGGGAGTATATGTCCACTCCCTTCCAGTCTTTTGAGCTCGTGTTTAAGGAGGACTCCGCAGCTGGCCAAAGCTACAACCAGCATAACTCCAAAGGTTTTGAAAATGGAAGTCCAGTTATCTACATCTGTGCCCAGAAGATCATGAAAAAAATAGGACAGGTCAGGATACATATGTATATTTTTATTTGCAAATGTACAAATTAAGTTTAATTGTATTAATTTTGCGGCTCTATTGACGCCCCACTAGGTTTAAGACAATTTTCAGAATTATAATATCGGAATAATGAATAAATTAAGTACTGCCGTGTGTGCAGCTTTTCTGTTGATATTGGGATTTACAGCCGGAGCACAGGCACCGGGTCTGGCGATACAGGCCGGTCTGACTACTGCTTACGCAAAGGATAACAATATTACAACGGCCAATCAGGCTCATTATGGATGGATGGTAGGAGCAGACGCCAGATTGCTGGACAATGATTTGTATTTTATCATCGGAGGACAGTATCACAATACTAGTCTGAAGTCAACTTCCGGGCCGCAGTTTTTTACCAACGATCTTAAAGTATTTATGGGAAGGGCAGGCATTGGATTCAATGTGTTTCGGTTTTCAGAAAAGATGTCTTTGAGGTCCAAAATTGTAGGATCTTTGAATTATGTTATCGATGCTCCCGACAAGGGTCTGAATATTCCCGGTTTTATGGAACTCAATGACGCCTATGCCGGTGGTGCTACCGGGGTAGGGCTGACCATCGGTGCTCTGGATCTGGATCTGGAGTTTCAGTACGGATTTATAAACGCCTTCTATAAGCAGCCAAAGTCCACCTTTGACATCTGGACTCTGATGGCGGGATTTCATTTCTGATCAGAAAAAGGGATTGGTTCTTTTTTCTATTCCGATATTGGTGGAAGGGCCATGACCGGGATAGACGATTGTTTCATCAGGCAAGGTAAAAAGCCTGGACCTGATGACCCTTGTGAGGGTTTCAAAATTGCCCCCGGGCAGATCAGTACGACCTATACTTCCTGCAAAAAGGACGTCACCGGCTATAAGTACCTTGGCTTCGCTGCAGTATAACGACACACTGGCCGGCGAATGACCTGGAGTGAAAATTACCGAGAAGGTAGTGGTTCCAAACGTGATGGTGTCTCCTTCGTCTATAAATTGGGAAATTTCAGGCGAAGGGTCATAAGGTATTCTATACATCTCAGAAACAGCAATACCCGAGGCCAGTACAGAAGCCTCCTTTTTGTGAGCCGTAAGCGGAAGGCCCCACGTCTCTGACACAAATTTATTTCCCAGCACATGGTCTATATGACAATGTGTATTTAAGAGCATCACGGGTTTAAGGCTGGATTCGATAATGTAATTTTTAAGTGCATCATTTTCATCTTTGTTGCTGCATCCGGGATCAATGATGATACATTCTTTACTTTCATCAGAGATGATGTAAGTATTTTCTGCAAAGTCGTTGAACGTAAAGGATTTGATTGTAATCATGGAGGCAGGCTTTGTTATCTTTTATAATGCGGATTGATCTAAAAAGACAAAATTACAAGGATATGTTATCAATTCCTTTTTTGCTTTTGGAAATCTTTTATATATTTGCATCCGCATTTAAGGTCGGGTGGCCGAGTGGCTAGGCAGAGGTCTGCAAAACCTCGTACAGCGGTTCAAATCCGCTTCCGACCTCACTAAGTAGAAGGCCGTATTAATCATGCGGCCTTTTTTTATATCAGGAAAGGTACTTTTCCGAGCTCAATCCACATTTCTAAAAATATGGGACATACAGACCATACCCCCGGCAGGGCCATAAGCACAGAGAGGACTCCCGGACAGAACACCGTGACCATCACCTACGAAAACAAATGCCAACTCAGATTATATATTCTGACCGACCATATGGTGAGGCTTAGGTATGCCAATGATGGAATCTTCGAAAATGATTTTTCTTATGCCATCACCGGTAGATTTACTCCGGAGCCACCGGAATTTATACTCAGAGAGCATGAGCATCACTTCGAAATCAGAACATCTGCCATATCTATCCACGTCAGCAAGCCCGATAGTACAGTAATTTT
>JAKQGD010000294.1 GCA_029573365.1 Bacteroidota bacterium
TGAGAACATCCTTAGCAGGATTAGGGAAGAGTTTGATTACTTCCTGGCCCAGAAAATCATAAGTAGATGATGGCTCGCTAAAGCTGTACTCTCCGGTGTCAGACAAGAAGTCAACTTTATAAGTACCGGCAACACATTCGATGTTTGGTCCATTTTGTGTTCCTGTGCCCGCTGGGAATTCCTTGGCTCCCCAGTTGATTGCCCAGGCTGCATTGGCTCTGAACTTGATACCGCTTCCGCCTGTATCGGCTGGGTCAAAATCCGTCAGCGTTATGCTCGCAAGTGTCCAGTGATTTGCATTTGCAGGGTCTTTGACCATGTAGCTGTCACGGCTGTCATCATCTCCCGGCCAGTCACCGAATGGGCCTGATTTTCCTACGACGGATACGTTGTCATATTCAACGATAGACTCAAAGTTGTATTCGCCTGTAGTAGAGTTGAAGGTTACCTTATAGTCTCCTGCAGGAACCTGAATATTTGGACCCTCCTGGAAGGCAAAGCCTGAAGGAAATCCATCACCACCCCAGTTTACAGCCCAGTCATTGTTGGCTCTGAATTTGGCTTCACCGTCTACAAGGTCTAGTCTCAGTCTCCAGATGGATACGTCATTGGCATCTTGCTCCATGGCAGTGTCATTGTCCCATCCTCCCGGTGTAGCAGATCCGATGATTCCCACACGGTCATAGTCAATAACTCTGAGGAACTGGTATTCTAGTGTTTTGGTATTAAAAGTAACCTGATAATCGCCTTCACTTCCTGCAGGTACAGCGATATTGTCGCCACCTTCCACGGCAGTATCCTGAGGGAAAGTGCCTCCTCCCCAGTTGAGTGTCCAGGCATTGTTTGCACGGAATTTAAGTTCACCTGCAGTAAGAGCTACGAGACCTTTCCAAAGATCAGGGTTGTTTCCTTGCTTTACGAGAGCGGTTTCGTTGTCCCATCCGCCAGGTGTGGCTGAACCAATCACTCCTATGCTTGTAAAATCTACAACTTCAGAAAACTTGTAGGCACCGGTGGCCTTGTTGAAATCGATCCTGTATCTTCCGGCTGTAGCGATAGGAATATTTGGACCACCCTGTACTCCAACTCCTTCGGGGAAATCGGCAGCACCCCAGTTTACGGCCCAGTCGTCGTCTTGTCTGAATTTGGCTTCCCCTTGCTGGAGAACCATGACCGTAAAATAATTTACGCTGTCAAGAACATAAAGATTGGTATCTTCTCCCCATCCTCCTGGTGTAGCACTTCCTATGATGCCAATATCAGAATGTACGGCAAAAGAGTATGCACCGGAATTGGAATTGAATGTTACGGTGTAATCACCGGCAAATACCGGAATGTTAGGACCGCCTTGTACGCCTGTACCGGTAGGGAAATCTTTGGCTCCCCAGTTGATATCCCATGCACCGTTGGCTCTGAACTTGGCTTCACCTGCAAACAGGCTTACATCCAGCGTCCAGGTAGAATCAGTAACCTGTGTCATAGGGGTATCGGCTCCCCAGCCTCCGGCTGTAGCAGTACCTATAAGGCCTACACTAGTCACCTGGGCCTGCATGACAAAAGTCATCATGACAAATGACATTAAAATAAGTAAACGTGACTTCATTGTAAGTTAAATTTGGTGAAAAAAATAATTGTTATTGTAATAGTGACACAAAGTAAAAACTTATTTTAATTTTACCATTATTTTTTCCTTAAAAAATTGACCAAATGAAAAATTTTTTTGAAAAATGGCATAAAGCAGGCTACGGCATAGTGCTTATGGTGCTGATGCCTTTATTTTTGATCAGTCAGAAGACCATAACGGGTGTGGTAAAGGACGCTGTGACAGGCGAAGCACTCATAGGGGCCAACATTGTCAGTAAGGAAAATGCAGCCTCAGGAACCATCACAGATTTCGATGGCAACTATACCTATGAGGTCCCAAAAGGTACCACTACGATCATCATCAGTTATGCCGGTTACAACACGATCGAAGAGGTAATAGGCGACAGATCGATCATTGATGCTGCCCTTCAGGCGGGTAAAGTGCTCGAGGACGTTGTCATCATCGGATACGGTACAGTTAAAAGGGAAGACGTCACCGGGTCTTTGCAGAGTGTGAGTTCTTCCTCATTTAACCGTGGAGCGATTACCAGCCCGCAGGAACTGCTGGCAGGCAAAGTGGCCGGGGTCGCCATCACGACGGGTGGAGGACCGGACGAAGGCTCGCAGATCCGGGTCAGAGGTCAGTCCTCACTGAGTGCCTCAAACGATCCTCTGATTGTCATAGACGGCATCCCCGTGGAAAACGGCAGTGTCTCAGGAAACAGAAATCCGCTTAATGTCATCAACCCCAACGATATAGAGTCCATGACGGTACTCAAAGACGCATCTGCCACGGCCATCTACGGCAGCAGGGCGTCAGCAGGAGTCATCCTTATTACCACTAAAAAAGGAACTCTGGGAGCTCCATTCAAGATACAGTACACAGGCAATTATTCCCTGGGTAAAACATTCAACAGAGTGGATGTGCTTGACGCAACAGAGTACAGGGCACTTATAGAACAACAATACCCTGCTGACCACATCGCAAGGACCCTGCTGGGAGAATCATCGACTAACTGGCAGGACCAGATTTACCGCCCGGCCCATGCCACAGACCACAATGTCAATATGTCGGGTAGCACAGGCAGTATTCCTTACAGAGCTTCGCTGGGTTTTACTTCCAAGGAAGGGTTGTTAAAGACCGATAGGTTCCAAAGGTACTCCGCAGGTCTTAACATCAGCCCCCGGTTGCTGGACAACACGCTGCAGCTCAATGCCGGAATCAAGGCTATGCTGACAAACAACCGATTTGCAGAGCGTGGAGCCATTGGTTCAGCCCTTAGTTGGGATCCCACTCAGACACCCTATGACGCTGAGAGCAAATACAGCGGATATACCACCTGGCTCGAAAACAACACAGGCAATCCCAACGGACTGGCACCTGCCAATCCTCTGGCTCTCATAGAAAAAAGGGACGACAAGTCGGATGTCATCAGATACATAACCAATTTTTCTGCCGACTACCGCTTTAAATTCCTTCCTGACCTTAGGGCCAATCTAAACTTGGGATACGATTATTCCAGGGGCAAGGGCTCCCTGACCATTCCGGGTAATAATGCGGTGGCGTTTTCATTTCAGAAGGATTTTGGAGGTGGCGTCAGCAATACATATGAAAACATACGCACCAATTCCGTTCTCGAGTTATATCTGAATTATAAAAAAGAACTGAAAGACCATGACCTCGATCTTATGGGAGGTTACTCCTGGCAAAAGTTTTTCAGGGACAATACATTCAGAAATTCAGATGCTGCAGGTACTCCCGCCTTTGTGTTAGAGAGAAAAAATATCCAGGAGGAACTTTATCTTTTGTCGCTTTTCTCCAGGCTAAATTAT
>JAKQGD010000308.1 GCA_029573365.1 Bacteroidota bacterium
TTCCGGTGGTATACACGGTCAACTTTCATCACGGGGAAGTCGTGGGCCAGGCTGTAGTATCCGAGGTGGTCCCCAAAGGGTCCTTCGGGCTTTTTAACCCCTTTCAGCACAGTGCCGGTAATCACAAAATCGGCGTCCGAAGATATAAAATGACCCATATCGTCCCATGTGTATCGAAATTTCCTGCCGCCGAGCATGCCTGCAAATGTGAGTTCGCTGATGCCTTCCGGCATAGGCATTATAGCCGAAAAGGCGTGTGATGGCAATCCCCCTACAAAGACGGAACATCTGAAAGGCAGCGGAGATCTGTTGTAAGCTTCGTGGTGCACACCTATGCCCCTGTGAAGCTGGTAATGAAGGCCTACCTCCTCATTGGTGATGTAATCATTGCCAGTGAGCTGGATACGGTACATTCCTATGTTGGAACGCATGGGATTTTTATCTCCCGGAGGCCAGGTAAATACCTGAGGCAGGGTGACAAAAGCACCGCCGTCCATGGGCCATGATTTTATAAGGGGCAATTTGTCTATGGTTGTCTGACCATACATGGATGGGGCTCCAAACCAGGATTTACCGGGCAAAGCCAGTAGTGCCGTCATGGGTGTGGTAAGATAACGGAGTGGTTGTCGAAATAATCGTGATGGGTCCGCTTTGAGCTCGATTACTTTTTTAATTTTAGGCAATGTCTTGCGAAAAAGGTAGTCAGTTCGGTCAAGGGTACCATACAGATTGGAGAGGGCGGGGAAGGGGCTGCCCTTTATTTTTTCAAACAAAATAGCCGGGCCTTGTTTGTCAAATACCTGCCTGTGTATTTCGGATGCTTCAAGATCAGGGTCCACTTCACGGGATATTCGCATCAGCATCCCCTTGCTGTCCAGATCTTTTACTACGTCACTTAAGCTGTTATACATGCCCGGGTAATATTTATATAATTCAATCCTTATCGTTCCATCTGAAAGTATCGACCTCCAGATTAGCCAGGTCAAGGACTCTGTCTACTACGGTGTCCACCACTTGGTCTATAGTGGATGGCTTGCTGTAAAACGAAGGTGTAGCAGGACATACAATGGCTCCTGCTTCCGTCACTGTGGTCATGTTTTTTAGGTGGATAAGACTGTAAGGTGTTTCACGGGCTACCAAAATCAACCTTCTTCGTTCCTTGAGCATAACGTCTGCTGCCCGGGTTATCAGGTCGCCTGATACTCCGCTAGCTATCCTCCCAATCAGACCCATAGAACAGGGGCAAACTATCATGGTATCATATCTGGCTGAGCCTGAGGCAAATGGTGCATTGAAGTCCATTTTGTCGAAAAAAGTAAACGGCCACATCGCCGGGTCAAAGTCTCCAAGCTCGAGTCTCCAATTTTCAAAAGCATTAGATGACATGACGACATCACACTGTATGCCTTCCATGGCTTTCAGCTTGGTCATCAGCCGGTGGGCATAAACCGAGCCGCTCGAACCGCCTATGGCCAAAACTATTTTTCGGGATACCAATATTAAGATTTTTTAGACAAACAAAGATACCTGAAAATCGTTTTATACTGCCGCACAAAAATTGGAAATATAATCCCAACACTGACTGCCAGGCCGGTCAGTCTTTTAGCAGCCACTGGATACCAAACCTTAATGTGGGATTAAAAAGTGGATTGCCGGATACATCAAAATTGATTCTGTTGTCAAAATTGCGTCCAAAATTTTCAAAGACAAACATCGTCCTGAACGCTCCCACCTTGCCGATAATAAACAGATTTACAAAAGGTATCATGGGAAGGGTAGAGTTGCTCAGGTGAAATTCGCCTGTTACCGGCTGATATGCAGGGCCTTTGTTGTCGCCAATGATGCGGGCATCCAGGCCTATACTGATGTCCAACACCTTTTTAAACCAGCTAGATGCGTAATAAAACTGATGTGTCGACCAGAATGAAGGCACCGGATAAATGGCAGAACTTGCGAGTTGAAAATTAGCACTGTTGTCCAGATTTAACCTCCATACCCGCAATCTATGGCTGAGTCTCAGGTGTGTGACCGAGTAGACCTCATCTGATTGGCGGGGAAGTCCCAGAGTGTCCCAGTAAACAGGGTTGTTGACCACGCTTTGAGTCAGGTATGCCGACAACTTTACTGCAGGTATCCTTATCCCTGCTTCGAGCACCGAGCCAAACGGTTTAGTGTAGGAAGTATCTATTGCCTTGATTTCGTTGAGGACCAGTAACCTGGAATTATAGGATGGTTCTGTTCGAAATAGCTGTAGTCCGGCCTCCAGATCCAGGGCTTTTCCGGCTTTGGCCAAGAGGCTGCCTTTTATGTCAAAGTTCCCAATATTTTCCAGCAGCCCCAGGCGGGCCGTAGCATTTAATTTGAGTGCCTTAAATATAGGAATACGTCCGGCAAATGTACCTGTCAGGTCGTTTCTGACGATGGATGCAGGCTTGTTATCCACACTAAACCTATCAAAAACCAGCCCAATGCGTCCCTGAATTCCCCCTTCCTTTTCGCCATGGATATAAAATCCTTCGGAAAAACGGTTTACACCAACGTATCTTCTGAGTCCCCTGCTATCCAGCGGCAGGTTATGGTAAAACAGACTGTCACTGGCGTCACCAATGTCCTTATCGTTGTATTTGAAATAGGCAGGGCGATAAATTAAATCGTTTTTTAGGTACAGCTTCCAGGATGTTTTGTCCGACTTGTTTAGATGATAATACTGTATCAGAGCTACATCCCTGACCTGCTGACGGGTGGAAGCATCACGCAATAAGACGGCAATATTTTTAGTAAACTGGCCCAGAAGGTCTGCTTCGTTGACTACTCCTCCCAGGTGGCCTTCTTCGTTGGCATTGTGGGCATATAGCAGGAATCCTGTGTACTTTCCGGTAGGCGAGGTGTACCTTAGTGCCAGTCCGAAGTTGGTGTTTTTTGTATCCTGGCCATTGATGTATCCTTTCTGACTGATACGTTTGTAGTTGAGACTAAAAGACAGTCCATTTCTGAAATTTCTTGAAAATTCTGCACCTACCTGCAAGTTGTCCTGGTTTCCTAGCTGTGAAAAAAACAGGTCGCTGATTGGGCGGTTTTGTTCGTAAAACTTGAAATTTTCATACCCCAACCTGAAACATTCGTATTGGTCATACCCGGCATTGAATGTTGTAAAAACCTCGGGCCTGTATTTCAGAGCAAAAGACGCTGATCCCAGATTGCCGGAATTGACCATTTCTGCTCCGTCCCTGTATATGGGATTGCGGTGCAAAAAACTGATGTCACCCAGAGTGTCGTCTATAACTTTTGAGTGATATATGTCATCCAGCAAAACATAGTTGTATACTGTCGTGTCCGGCCCTGTGTCTTCCTGTGTTTGTGTTTGTTGAGGTCCTGACCGTGTACTTTGGCCGAAATCTGTGGGTCTTTGTGCGGTGAGCGGCAAATAAAACATGAACAGCAGCAAGCTGCAATTCAGGAGGCTGCGAAAAAAACCGCTTATATGTTTTGGTGTGAAAGCTTTTGTTTTACTGGCCAATTCCGTTTGGGTATGGTTTGTCTTTAGAACGTTGTTATGCCGCTTTACGTTGTGCGGTGTGCCGCATTAAGGTATAAAATATCAGTTAAACAGCGAATCAACAAAAGCCATTCGGTTGAATACCTGAAGTTGTTCCATGCCTTCGCCTACTCCGATATACCTAATGGGAATCCTGAACTGATCAGAAATACCGAGGACGACGCCTCCTTTGGCACTGCCATCCAGCTTGGTCAGGATGATACCTGTGACATCTGTAGCTTCAGTAAAATGTTTGGCCTGCTCGATGGCGTTTTGGCCCGTTGTGGCATCAAGGACCAACAGTACTTCGTGCGGTGCACCGGGACTTTTTTTATCAATGGACTTTTTAATCTTGGATAATTCGTCCATAAGCTGTTTTTTGGTGTGTAGGCGACCGGCTGTATCTATGATGGCTACGTGGTGATCGTTGTTGATGGCGTATTGTACGGTTTCGTATGCTACGGCAGCGGGGTCAGTATTCATACCCTTGGAGTAAAAGTCAGAGTTGCTGCGTTGTGACCATATCTTTAGCTGGTCTACGGCTGCGGCCCTGAAGGTATCCCCGGCACCGAGGACTACTTTGAGCCCCTTTTTTTGGTACTGGTAGGCTAATTTGCCTATGGAAGTCGTCTTGCCGACGCCATTGACACCTACGACGAGGATGATATAAGGTTTTGTACCAAAGGGTATCTCAAAGTCCTCCAGGTCAGCCACCTTATTTTCTGCGAGTATGTCTACGATGACACTTTTAAGGAGAGAGTTGAGCTCGTCGGTATTGATGTATTTTTCTTCGGCCACTTTTTGTTCGAGCCTGTCTATAATTTTGACCGTGGTTTCGAGCCCTACATCTGAAGAAATTAGGATTTGTTCCAGCTCATCCAGAAACTCGATGTCCACTTTTGATTTTCCTGCTACTGCCTTGGAAATCTGGCTAAAGAAGCTGTCTTTGGTTTTTTCCAGTCCTTTGTTCAGGTCTTCTTCCTTTTCTTTTGAAAAAAACTTCTTAAAAAAACTCATGCTTGTATTTTGGTATAAAGTCTATGTATGTTAAATGGTTGCAAAATTACGGTTTTTTAAACATAATCTGAAGGTATGGTAAAAATGGTGTGATTTGGAAATTATACAAAATTGTGGTTTGTCATGATTTTTGCCATCATGCAAAAATCATGACAAACCCTTTTTCCTGTGTATATTACCTACGGTTAAAACCGTCGGCTGAGAAGTTTTACATATAAAAGGTTGTCAAATTTATATGGCTGGATCAAAACAGACTTAGCAGGGCGTAGGCTTCAGTATACATCTAGTTGCTCGCTCAATTTGAACACAAAGACTGAATCCATCATATTATCTGCAATAAAAAAGCCTCAGACGTTTCCGTTGAGGCTTTTTATTTAGTGGGACGGGAAGTTCCTGTCACTTATTCTCTTCAAAAAATTCCTTAACCTTG
>JAKQGD010000320.1 GCA_029573365.1 Bacteroidota bacterium
TTTCTCTACCCGCGAGGGCAATATCCGCAAGGGCATAAACTGGAACCGTCTGTTCAGATCAGCATCAAAAGACATGTAATGAAACACAAGGTGTATACTGTATTTGTGGTCTTTATATGCGTAGCCGTCTTTACTGACCTGAAAGCACAACTGCCAAAAACAGAGGTCTACGTTGCTGAATTCAAAAACCTGTTTAGCAAGCCACAGGTACTTTCTGTCAGTTACCTCACGGCCTATAACAGACACGGATACAACAACCAGCCACGTTTTATCAGCTATGACGACCTTATGCTTTCGTCTGCCATCGATACTTCACAAATCACTGACATCTACCAGCTCAATCTGAGGAACCGGGAGATATTCCGCGTAACGGACACGGAGCAAATAAGCGAATTTTCTCCAACCCCCTCATCCACACCGGGTCAATTTACCTGCGTCAGGATAGAAGCCGACGGCAAGGACCAGAGTTTATGGAGTTACCCATCTGATAGGTCTTCCAAGGGAAAACGGCTGATGCCCACCCTGAAAAATATAGGATATCATACCTGGATCAGTCAGGATACAGTGGCACTTTTTCTGGTAGGCAATACAAATACATTGGCTATAGCCAATACAAACTCTCAAAAAATGGATGTCATACTGGACAATATAGGCCGATGTATTAAATACGGTACCGACGGCACCCTGTATATAGTCCACAAAACCAAACCTGATGCATGGATACTCAAAGGATACCATCTGAAAGACAAAGCCATGTCGGTCATAACTCAGATGCCTCAGGGCACTGAAGATTTTGAAATCCTGGCCAACGGCACGTTTATGGCCGGCTCAGGGAGTATCCTTAAGACATTTACACCTAAAAAAGATACAGAATGGGTGCCGATAGCTGATTTTTCTGAAAAAGGCATCACCGGCATCACCAGGATTACGGCATTCAGAGACAGGATAGCCTTTGTAAATTCACGGAAGTGACCAGAACTACATTAGTCTGTGCGACGCTGCTGGCCCTGGCCATGTTATCCTGTTCACCATCTGCGAAAACAGGAAAAACGGTCGTTTCTCTGGCTAAATACAGGGAACACCACCTCAAATCACTGGTCGACGACCTAAGGTCTCCCATCACGGCCCAGGACCTGCCGCATATCGAATTTTATCCTGAAAACAAAGCATGGAAATTCACCTGCACATGCGATATCCTCCAGGGAGAAAAACCATTCGAATTGCCGACATACAGTGGAATTACAAGGACTTACATAAGATATGCCACAGCAAACTGCAAGTATAAAACGAAACCATTTAAAGTTACTTTATATAAAAACCTGACCCAGCCGTCGAATCCCCTTTACAGTGACCATTTGTTCCTTCCATTTAAAGACCATACCAATGGAGAGGAAAGTTACGGTGGCGGCAGATACCTAGACCTGAAAGCCACAGACATCATTGGCGGTTCCATAACTATTGATTTTAACCGTTGCTACAACCCCTGGTGTGCTTACAGTGATGGCTACAACTGCCCCATTCCTCCCCGGGAAAACCATCTGGAAATATCAGTGGAAGCCGGCGAAAAGAACTACCACGGTCCCCACAAGGAACGTAGTGAGGTTAAAAAATAAGCTCAAATATAATATTGATTTTAAAAGCCACAACCTGCATCACAGCAGACATAATTGGTTAATTATTGCCTTTTCCTATCAGTACAAACAATAAATTGGCTACTTTTGTAATTATAAAATCCGAAAAATAAATCATATGTACAGGGTTCTGCTCCTGATTTTTATCCTACCCTTGGTATTGTCTGCACAGACCGGCGAAAGGCATGGTGTCATAGCAAGGCTCAGTGATGGTGACACTAGAAAAGCCATTTCGGGTTTGTCAGAAAGAATGATTGGAAATCCCGTATTGACTTATCTTGGCCAGCATGTAGACGCCTACCTCATAGAAGCAGAGGTGGACGATGAACTATTATACCGCTATTGTTTATCTGATCCAAACATACTAGATGTTGAAATCAACGCTGTCCTTTCTCCCAGGGTCAAGCCCAATGATCCAAGGGTGACAGAACAGTACTACCTTTCGCTGATTAAAGCTTTTGAAGCCTGGGAAACCACTACGGGTGGTGTCAGCTACACGGGTAAAAAAATAGTCATAGGCATCGTAGACGAGGGTTTTGATATCCAGCACGAAGACCTTGCCGCCAACATATACACCAATCCTGACGAAATTGAAGGTGACAATATAGACAACGACAACAATGGATACACTGATGACATCAAGGGGTGGAACACCCGTACATCCAAACCGGTACATGATATAAAAAGCCACGGCACCAATGTCATCGGAGTACTCGGAGCCAGAGGTGACAACGGCAAGGGCATTTCGGGAATCAACTGGAACATCAGCCTTCTTCCGGTGACAACCGGTTTTCTAGTAAGCGACGTATTAAAAGGATATGATTACCTCCTTAATGAGCGAAAATTGTACAACCAGTCCGGGGGCACCAAGGGCTGCAACATCGTGGTTATCAATTATTCAGGAGGGCTGTCCAATGCTTTTGCCGCCGACTACCCTATATGGTGTGGTCTATATGACAAAATGGGAGCCGAAGGCATCGTAAATGTGGCTGCTACCACAAATGAAAATGACAATGTGGAAATCGTGGGCGATATGCCATCGACTTGCACCAGCCCTTACCTCATCGTCGTCAACAGCACTGACAAAACCGACGAAAAAGACCCTGT
>JAKQGD010000339.1 GCA_029573365.1 Bacteroidota bacterium
CCGCGGTCGGGCTATCCGTTGTATCCCGATACACATCGGGATGCCACTGCTATCCCTCACTCTTTTTTTACGTTTCTGATTGGATGACTTTCAGGCATCCACTCGGTAATAACTCTGCACACTTTAGCTAAACCTACATCGGAGTGTTGAATAGATTTGTGTCAAAATATTGTTTTTTAATTGAAATTGCTTTGTCTATTTCTTTTGTTGGCGTCTTTTGTGTTTTCTTTTTAAACCCATTTATTATAACTACAATTTTATCTTCATCAACCTGCACTCAGCTTACAGGTAAAACATCATATGCCAATGTTGGCAATAAGGTCCCGGTAACAGACATACCCAGGATGTAACCCCCTCCACCTGCCCCGCACAGCTTCAAATAGTAATCACCCGTTTCCAGGCCACGCTGCCATAGATGTCGGAACTCAGATGGTACCATTTCATACATGGTTTCAGCCTGCATACGACTTATCAATCCGAAAGTCTGCCATATGCCTTCGCCTGTGACAGCTGCTTTGATGGCATCGGCATTGGCGTGTCTGAGTTCCTGTATCTTTTGCACAAACCCGGCATCTGAAGCCATCTTTTGCCTGAATAAGGCCACAAGCGGTCCGGTATCTCTGCTTTTTCTTGTATCCAGTAGGAAGAGGCCCTGTGGCAGACCCATCTCCGTCGTACGCACTTCATTGTCATCAGAGATGAGCACAGGCTTACCGAGGTACGAAACAAGCGGATCTATACCTGAGCTCGCACCGTGAAAAGCACCTTCCATATCGGCGAGGACCGATTTCAGAACCTTGGGATTATCAGATCTGTCATCGACGTAAGAGTCATATACCGCTGCCACAAGGGCTCCGCTGCTGCCCAGTCCATAACCCCTAGGTATGTCAGAGTCAAATACCAGTCCCGCCATTAGGTCCTTTTCGAACCGGCGTAGATCAAACAAGGAAGCCAGGTCCGGGGTATTTTTGAGGTGGGTCAGCAGCTTAGCCAGACCGGGATCGGCCTCTGTTTGCCCTGCCATTTTCCAGTGCCCCGACCTGCCGGCAAACGGCACCGCAAGTGCACCCGACCCCAGGGTCACAGTGTACTCGCCAAAAAGCAACAACTTGGCAGGGTATGTTTTATGCGAGGGTATGGGCACCGAAAAAAATTTACAGATATTGGGGAAACGATATTTTTTATTTGTCTGCCAAACTGCTACATTTGCAACAATTATTGCATTAGTCCACACAAAAATAACAAACGATATGACTTCTTCATCAGAATCTGTAAGATCATACTGGCTCTATACATTGTTGTCACTGGTAGGCGTGGTTTTATTCCTCATGTTCAAGCCGGAATGGTTTTGGGTCATGCTCCCGCCACTGTTGACCTATTTTGTCAAAGGCATGAGGTGGATGTAATACCCCTTTGAGCTAAAAGAAACAAAAGCCCGGAGATAATATCTTTGGGCTTTTTTTATTTCTATTTACTGTTCAGGATGCCGTTTTCGCTGTTTATTTCCAGAATTTCAGGCTTGATGCCAAACTGTTTGTAATACCTGTTTTCAATATCGGCGGACATGTCACTGCAGATTTTTTCCCGTGTCAGATTGATTGTACAACCACCAAATCCGCCGCCCATCATCCGTGCTCCCAAAAACA
>JAKQGD010000354.1 GCA_029573365.1 Bacteroidota bacterium
CCCGCTGTCATAATAAAAAAGTTGCCGCTCCACCATTGTATCAGCGACGATGGAAGCAGCCACTTGGCCTGTGACGCATGTTCATTGGCGAAAGCCCTTAAATCCGCACTGAATTTAAGGCTTGGTCCGTATTGGAAGATCTGAAAGATTACTGCAGGAACGAAAGCTGCAGCCATGATGGCAGTGATGCCTGATGGCTCAGGTTTAAGTGCATATACAGCTCCGAAAGCAACCAGATGACCCAGCCCCAGAAAAAAGGTTCCGCCTGTCAGTGGCCATAGCCTGCCAGAGGTCATAAACCACTTTCTGAAAAAATCAAAGGCCATAAATAGGATGCAATATAGTCCACCGGCCAAAATAAACATTGGCGAAAAGCCATACAAATGTGCCATTACCGGTATGGCTCCGCCTGTCAGCACAGATACTATAAGCGTGATTATGGCGAGTAACGCCAGATTAAAAGTCTTGTACCCTGAGTCCTGCGTTTTGCTGCTGCCTGTCGTCTGTACAGGCTGGATAATTACGGCATATGATACACTCAGCAGCATGTATGAAACCAGTACCACACCGGCAAACTGACCAAATTTTTCTACTCCAGACACTTTGGCCAAAACCAACGAGGTGACCAGTGTGATGCCGCTGAAAACCGATTGCTCCGCAAGAAATAGAAACTTTTCGTTTTTTATAAGGGACCGCAAATTCATATCAGTTCCTGAGTTTTGCCTTTGTTGCCGATTTTCTTTGTCACGGCCATGATACGCCTGAAGATGTTTGGCGAATAATTGGCTCGGTTAAGTACAAAGTAAGGATTGATGACATTATATTCTGCGGCTGCCTTGTTGATTTCGGCAATGTCCTCAGCTGATGTTATTCTCGAGTCCGAAACAAAAAAATTGGCATCGGCGTACCTCAGAAATACAGGTGACAATTCGCCTTCCTTTATTTTTTCATTGCTCACAAGTACGTGATCATATTTGCTGAGCCATAAGTTTTTGAGATCCTCCATAGCTTCCGGCCTGTGGCCATTAAATACAGCTGAGAGGTCCTGGATGTGTATGTTTTGATGGTCTGTCGTGTATTTTTTGCCGAAATTGCCGTCTACATCCACAATCAGTACTCTGTTGCCTGCAGAGGCCATGGCCCGGGCCATATGAGCCACCTGATAGCTGTGGTGTTCGTTGCCATGCAACGAGCTGAAAACAGTCATTTTGCCACTCTTAACCACATCCCGGACCTGTAGATCTATCAGGTTTCGCCTGAAGAATGAGGCCGCCGTATTTTTGTTTTTAAAGTTTTCTGCCTTGTAGGCCACAGGGATGGTGCTCCGGGACTCTATGCCATCTTCATTGCGTATAGCCGGAAAAAACATTTCTTTAGCCGCCACGGCCGCAATGCCTAAAAACAGTCCGAGCAGCAATGATACGATGCGGATGATGGTTCGATTGGGCGAAACAGGGGTTTTTGAGATGGCCGCAGGGCTCAGTATCCTGTGGAAGGAGTACTTGGCTTCCTTCGCTACATCGGCTTCTATTTTTTTGTTGTTGAGAAAAATGTATGAGTTTTGGTATAGGTCAAATTCCCGGTTCATAATGGTCAGAAGTTTTTCTTTTTCAGGCAGGCCGATAAACACTTTTTCTGCGTCGGCAATGTCGTTTTTGAGGTTGTTGTATTTGGTTTGGAGGTTTTTGCGGGTATTGCTGATGCTCTCTTCAAGGTAGGTGGTATAATCAGTGATTTTGCTGTCTATGACCTTCACTCTGTCATCTTCAGGCGTGTATGTCAGCAAAAGCTGTTTTTTCTCTGACTGCAATTCCTTGATTTTTTTAATCATTTCTGTGGACAGCAGGTCTGTAAATGCCTCGAAATTAGGGGCCAGCTCCAGGAAGTTGTCCTTGCCGGAAGTGATGTACTGGTTGAGTTGGTCCATGGCCTCCAGATTCATCTTGAGGTTTGTTTCCTGTATCTTGAGTTGTGATATTTTACGCAGGTCCGTTTCTGTTTCCTGTCTCACATTGATGATGTTGTTTTTGTCGCGGTAGTTTTGTATTTGATTTTCGGACTTTTCGAGCCTGGAAGACATATCATTTATCTGTTTGTCCAGAAATTGTGAGGTTATGTCAGCTGACTGATACTTGATAGCTATGTAGTCACGGATGTAGTTTTCTGCCACAGCATTGACGATGGTGGCTGCCTTGGCGGGATTGTTTGATTTGTACGAAATCCTAACCACAGGCACGTCTTTGTCCACAGGCGTTATATCCAGGCCTGCCTGTAATTCTGAAATGATACTTTCCCTGGCTTTGAGTTCGAATAGATATTTATCTTCGAGCTTCAGTTTTTTTTCTTTTTCTTCTGTTTTTCTGGAGACCATAATTTTGACCGTTCCCAGATCCACGGATTTATCAAGGTTTCCTTCGGACAGGGTACCATCGGGCATATACAGCGTAAGCCTGGAGGTGTCGTGTATAACCATTTCTATCTGCTTGCCATAAAGTGTGGTAGCGTCTCCTGAGACATCAATCCTTATAGGACTGTCGTCAAAAAGTTCTGTCTGTCGCAATTTTCCCTTGCGATACAGCGAATACCCGATACCCAGCTGGTCTATGACTTTGTCTATGATGACCTTGGATTTCATGACTTCGATTTCTGCCATAATCTTGGTTTCACTGGCAAATACGTCCAGATCCTTGAACAGGTTGTTGCCAGGTACACCTTCGTTGATGTCTGCCATCCTCATCTTGGCTGTGCTTTCGTACATGGGTACGGCATAGTTAAGATATTTGGAGGCCAGCCACAACGCCAGTGCTCCACATAGGATAATCAGAGGCAGGGTCGAAATGTAAGGTTTCAAAAAGCTCATGTTGTCTGCGGGTTTTATTTTTGGTTTTTAGAATGCTCCGAGAAGGATGGCTGCTGCCGTCGCCGACGAAGCAAATGGTATGATGGTGGATATACGTTTGTCAAAATCCTTGTGCTTTTTAGAAGGTGCTATCACCACATCTCCCGGATGCAGCTGCAGGTTTGATGAGGATATGTCCCCATTGGTCGTAAGGTCGATTTTTGCTACCTTCACTTTGCCGTCGGCATCGTTTCTTAATACCCTGATTTTTTTAAGATCAGCGTAAAACTCAAATCCTCCGACCTTCGCCACCATTTCGAGCAGTGTGTTGTTGTCCTTGTCTACATGTATGACCGCAGGATTTCTGAACTCTCCCAGCAGCGTGATTTCTTTATTCATGACCTTGACATCGACTATGGGATTTTGCACCCACTTTGCTGCCAGCGTCCTGATGGAATCTTTGAGTTGTGGTACCGTCATGCCGGTGACTTTCATTTCGCCGACTCTGGGCACCGATATTTCGCCGCGGGAGTCTACGAGCAGCCACTTGCCATATACTTCATTGGAGTTGTAGATACCGTACACTGAGCCTATGCTCATGTCTTCCTGTCCCCACACAGAGATGTTGACCTTATCATCAACTCTTATTTTGTGTTCGTACCCTGGGTCATAAGCAAATATGGGGTCTGCGGTTTGTGGCTTGATCACTTCTTTGGTGACAGAAAACAGGTTTTGGGTTTTGCACGACATCATGGTCAGTGCTATAAAAGTGGCAAATAAACAGGTTTTTACGTGTTTCATGTCTTTACGGGGTATGCGGGTCAGATAAATACACTGGTGAGTTTTCTCAACAGCGAAGGCCTCTTTTTTCTGAGGCTTTCCTCTATGGCTTCTATCTTGGTGAGGGCTTTAAGGATTTCTTGTTCGGCATTTTCGTTTTTGATTACATAATCCAGGGCTCCGTATCTTAGGGTATCGAGGGCCATCTTCATGTCATCCTGACCTGAAACCATGATGATGTAGACATCCGGCAATACCCGTTTGATTTTTTTAAGTACCTCAAAACCGTTGAGGATTTCCATTTGGATATCCAGCAGGATGACCTTGGGCTGGTGATGCAGTTCATTGAGGGCCTCCACACCGGAGGGAAAAATAGTCACATCCTGGTATCCCTTTTGACTGATGATTTTTTTGAAAAGATTGGCAGTAAACAAATCGTCGTCTACAATAAAACATTTCATTTGCTGATTGTGCTTCATGTTTAAAATTTTATATGACAATCAATGTTCCAATGCCGTGCCAATGACATAAATATCAGATATTCAGCATTTTATATCACACTCCGACACTGCCTTATTCCAGATTATGGAATCAAATCCTGATTTTTGGAATGCTCGTTTCGGGGTGTTTATCCACGGATCTGCCCCCCTCTTCAAGGCTGCATCGGGTATACAATGGTCTTAGTCAGCTCGTCGATCATAACAATCATGTTAAGGTTTTCGTCAAACTCAGCACTGAATACAAAGGGGGTGCCGGCAGCTACATATTGGTAGATATACCGGTCGGTGGGTGGAGTATCGACAGTGGTAAGTGCTTCATTGTCTATCCAGAAAAACTCACCTTCATCACAGGCTGGCGGGTCAAACATCTCCGTGTCGGCCACATAGATGTAACTGATCCAGTTGTAGTCAGTAGGTGACGTTTATGTCAGAACACCACAAAATGTTGGATTTGATATGATCATCCCCGTTTCTTCTCTGATTTCCCTGACCAAAGCATCAGCAGGTTTTTCGTGGGGGTCTATCTTGCCGCCGGGAGGTACGTACTTTCCTTGATTGGGTTGTTTTGCCCTCCTAAGCAATAAAAATCTGCCTCCTGACCGCATCAGACAAAATACTGCCGCCTTCTTGAGCCCTCCGGACATCCCCGATTATTTTCTGTAAAGATAATACCGATTCCGGATTTTATCCACACCACTGATCAAAAGGACCCTCCCCAACATTTGCGGCGTAAGCAGTGTTTATCCATAAATCACCCATTTACCCAATAATATACATGGACCGCAAAACCTTCCTTCAGTCCCTCAGTGTTGGGACCATTATCGCCGGGGCCACCGGCCTGAGTGCCCTCGAAAAGTTGGCAGATGCTGTCCCTTCATCACCGGTTATGCCAGTACTTTTTCTCGGCCATGGCAGCCCCATGAATGCCATCGAACTGAATGAGTTTTCTTCAGGATGGCGGGCAGTCGGCAAATCACTGCCGGTGCCAGT
>JAKQGD010000364.1 GCA_029573365.1 Bacteroidota bacterium
AGTGTATATACGCCCCATGGCGGGCATCAATTTTACCAGGACATCCATAACCAACAACTCATTGTCCCTTGGGACTTCCATCAGGGTTCCTGCAGAAAAATTTACCTATTACCTTGAACCCAGATACATCCTGGACGGAAGCCAGTTTATCATAAGTGCCGGCCTCACCTACCCTGTCATCGAAGACTGACATGTTGAGGCTTTTTATGATATTGATTACTGCCATGGTCCAATCATGCACGCCCGGCCACGATACATTTCCGGAAATTCAGGGGCACCGAGGCTGCCGGGGGCTTATGCCTGAAAATACCATTGCAGGCTTTATCCATGCCCTGGACCTGGGGGTAAATACCCTCGAGCTCGACGTCGTCATCACCGGAGATAGCCAGGTCGTCGTATCACACGAACCTTTTTTCAATCACCTTATTTCCACCGCTCCCGGCGGCAGAGAAATCACAGAGGCAGATGAAAAACAATACAACATATATACTATGAGCATGGATGAGGTCAGAAGCTTTGACGTAGGTTTAAAGCCTCACCCCAAGTACCCCCTACAGACTAAGATGCCTGCCACCAAACCCACCCTGGAAGAAGCAATCTTTGCTGTGGAAAATCATATCAGCAAAAATGGCCTGAAACCGGTCAGATACAACATAGAAATTAAACACATCAAAGATCAGGAATACAAATATTTCCCTCCATGCGATGTATCAGCAAACCTCGTATTTAAGGCAATCACAAAGGCAGGTATCAAGGACAAGGTAATCATTCAGTCTTTTGATGCGGGATGCCTTGAATTTGTACACCGTCTGGACAAAACGCTGCCCATAGCCTTACTGGTGGAAAACCGGGACGGCCCCGCCCACAACCTGGCACGACTAAGTTTTAAGCCTGAGGCCTACAGCCCTCACTATAGCCTGGTAGACACTGACCTGATCAAACATTGTAGAAGAGAAAAAATAAAACTGATCCCATGGACAGTAAACGAGGTAAAGGACATCGAGGCTATACTTCGTATGGAGGTTGACGGGCTGATTACCGACTATCCTGACCGGGCAATCGAGATAAGAACATCCTTGTTTGGCCACCGATAATCCTTAGCTATGCCACATTATGAGGATTCCACATACAGACCGCCTATATGGCTTAGAAACGGGCATGCCAATACTTTCTATACCTATTTGTTTAGAAATCCGGCAAAGCCACCCTTTGTACGCCAACGTATAGAAACCCCGGACCATGATTATTATGATGTGGACCATCTGAAAGCAGGGCCATCAAACAAGCTTTGTATCCTGCTGCATGGGCTGGAAGGATCTTCATCGTCACAATATATCCTCGGCACGTCGCAAATGTTCTCAGAAAACGGTTTTCATGTATCGGCCATCAACTTTCGCTCATGCAGCGGCACTCTAAATCTGGGGCCGGTCATGTATCACAGCGGTTTCTCTGAGGATCTGCACCATTTTATCGGCCTTGTGGAGCAGGATTATGACCATGTTTATATTTGCGGTTTCAGTCTGGGAGCCAATGTAACTTTTAAATATGCCGGAGACAGCGTTTTCAGGCTTTCGCCAAAAATAAAAGCCATTGCCGGGGTGTCGGTACCATGTGACCTCAAGGCAGGAAGCTATCAGATTATGTTATGGCAAAACAGACTGTACGAGTCCAGGTTTCTCAAATCTCTCAAAGCAAAGATTATAGCCAAAGACCGCTTGTTTCCCGGCATCGCTGAGCCAAGAATCCTTGATCAGGTAAAAACATTAAGGGATTTTGACGATAAGTTTACAGCTCCTCTACACGGTTTTAAAGATGCCGATGACTATTATGACAGTTGTAACTGCAAACAGT
>JAKQGD010000369.1 GCA_029573365.1 Bacteroidota bacterium
TCAAACTACTGGCGGTGTAATTGGAGCAAAGTTCATTGCATCTGCTCCTAGCACAATAGGTATTCCTTTCGCAGCGAACCCAGGTAATAATAATTTGGCATTTGATGCAGTTTCACCAACAGGCTATTGGAATGTTGAAAGGTCAAGTGGTGCTGGAGGCACATACACTGCAATTTTTGATGCAACAGGCTTTACAAAAACCGATGGAGTTTCCGCTCCTGTACTTAATGGCGTGTTCCTGGCAAAGAGGTCAACCAACAGTTCTTGGACTACAGGAGCCGACGGCACTGCGAGTACAGTCTCTTCGCTGGCCACAATTACCCGTACCGGAATGACCTCATTCTCTGATTTTGCTTTGGGAGGCACTGCAGCCGCCCTCCCAGTTATACTTACAAGATTCACAGGAAAATCCGAAAAAGCCACCAACGTACTTGATTGGACCACAGCGAGTGAGATCAATACTGACAAGTTTGTTGTTGAAAAATCACAAGATGGTATAAGGTGGGAATATTTGACCGATGTTAAGGCAAGTGGTTTCAGTACCCTTGAAAAAGCTTATACGACAACTGATCATAAGCCAAATTCCCTGACCTATTACAGGCTCAAAATGATGGACTTTGACGGCAAATACGAATATTCTGAAGTTGTAAAGATTGAAAGAACAAGCAAAAGGTCCGATGATTTTGTACGGGTTTATCCTGTACCAACCTTCGACAAGGTAATGGTTCAGCTTGAAATAGATCAGGTTTCTGAAGTAAGTCTTACGGTAACTGACATAGTGGATCGACTGCTGTTTACCGGAAAACAAAGCCTTCAGGAAGGATTGAATGAAATACCGCTGGATCTTACTGGCTTTACACCAGGCACTTACTTCCTTAAAGTGGATAATGGCGTTAAACAATATACACAAAGGATAATTAAGGAATAAAAGGTTGCATTAAACCCCTTACTGCAACCTTTGAAAGCAGTAAAACTTTCTCTAGTAATTAGTGGTCCGGCCGAAGTTTTTTCGGTCGGACTTTTTTTTTACCCCCCGTGCCCTCAGGAGGGGTAGAAGATTTAACTGCCCCGGCTGTTCTGAATAGGTGCATAAAGGATAGATATTTTCCCAGGGCGATATGAAGGTAGCCCCGACCTGAAGGTCGGGGTAATATCGTGCCAGGATAGATTTTGGGCTTCCATAGTACCACGGATTAAAAACCGAGGCAATGTATGTATCAATCTTTACAAGATTAAAAGCATCGGCTGTCCCTTTTTATGTACAACTTAACCCCGGCATGGTGTGGAGCACATTTTGCCTTTTCCGAAGGCTATGTACACATAAGATGTCCGGGCATTCGCCCCGATGCCCAAATGAACCGGTCACAATGAAAAGTAACGGGTAAGAAATCCTTTACAATTACAGACTTCAATTACAGAGAAATAAAAATCTTCCTGGTTTTCTGTTATTATAAAATCGCAGCCCGCCTCCACAGCAGCATAATATTCCAGGCCATCTTCAAAGTCATGGATCCTGGCATCTTGCAGGGATTTGCTGACCATTTCATGATCCATACGACAAACCTGAAGCTTCTTAACCAACAGACTTATTTTTTCTCTCGCCAGTTTGTGTCCACTTTTTTTCTCAACGAAGTAAATGCAATAGACAGGCATACAGGAGATGTATACAGCACCATGTCGGGTTTGTCTGCCAGGCTTAACAAACGAGAAGCATACGAAAACAAAGGATACTCTTTGTTAAGCACAGCTACCAACACATTGGCATCAATGAATAAACGAGACATTCCTGAGCCTACTTCCGTGTTTTGTAAAATTCTGACCTGGTTTCTTTTCTGGATTTGGGGTGATGTATATATTTTGCCTCACCTTCTGCCAGTGTATAAACCCAGTCTGCCACCTCAATATCTTCAAGGTTTTGATAATGCTCTTCGGTAATTTTCCTGTACAGGTATTCTGTAAGCCTTGAAAGGCTGATATTATGATTGCCGGCAAAGGCCTTAGCTTTTTCAATTATTTCCTTATCAAAGGATAGGGTAACTTTGGCATCCATGATAATACGTAATTAATTAATTTATATTACGTAAACAAATTTAATGTTTTGATGGTTCCCGAATTTTCGTTTTAAATGTCCAATAAAGCCTTCAGAATTAAAGACCCGGTCGGATGGCTTAGAAACAACCAACCGGTAACCATAGGCCATGATATCGACCTCCCCGGCACTTCCCCTCCCCTTCCCTCCACCAGGAGGGTATAGTGCTGTCTAACTTAAAAAACGCACAATCTCACTCCTCACTGTAGGGCTGCCGTAGTAATACCGGTGGTTGGTAACCTTACCGGCAAACGTCTCATCATCATCGATGCTGGTGACATCTCTGACTAAAATATTTTCCGGCAATTTTTCTGAGTGTGCCGGCCCTGTGATGCCGAGCCTCACTTTAGGGCTCAGGGTCATTGCAACACGGAGGGTTTTATCGTAACGGTGATGGTAGATGATTACTTTTTTAGACCTTCGGCTCATGCCCTCAAAAGCATGGTTGAAAACATCGTTTTCGAGATCTGCTGCACACATAAATACCTTGTCCAGGCTGAGTTTTGGTTCGAGTGCCACCCATTTGTCATACATTCCTTGCCAGACTCTGTTTCCCATAGAGTGGCAGAGGATACTCACAGGGGCTTCAGGATACACCTCATGGACCAGGTTTGTCACCTCGTGGGCAAGCTCTGCAAAATCATTTCCTTTGAACCGGGCCATATTTACAGCCTCTTTATAGGCGATAGGAGCACTCCATTGCAGGGATATGGCAAGGCCGTAATGGTGAGCAGGGTCATCCAGCATTTCCTTTTGCAACACCTTCCCGCTTATACGGACAAAAAATCGATTGTCCGCCTGGTAACCATGGATATAAAACAAAATGCCACTTCTTTGTGCCGGCAATGAGGCGACTGCTTCTCTGATCGATTCCATAAATTGATCTTTGTTTTTCCGGAATCTACTTTTTACAAGTCCGGTATACTGGAGTTGGAATTTGCCATAAACATAATCAGGTATCCCCTCGTTATTCGCTCGGTCGTAAATATAGAAATGGTGACAGGTGCCGGATTCAATAGAGGTCTGGTTCGTTGTTGTTTTTAGCTTTGAAA
>JAKQGD010000381.1 GCA_029573365.1 Bacteroidota bacterium
CCAGGGCCTGCAGCAGGCTGTATGCTTCATCCATGGCTGTAGCAGAACTTATCCCGGGGCGGAGGATGCTTTCAACCTTTTTCAGGCCAAGTTGGCGGATTCCGGATTCGTCCAGGTCTAGTGTGCCACAAAGGGCAAACACCGGTTTTGAATGTTTTGTTGCAAGGGCAGCCACACCTGCCACCGTTTTGCCGTGCTTAGTCTGACTGTCAAGTTTGCCTTCGCCTGTTATGATGATGTCGCAAGCCATGATATGATCTTCCAGGGCAGTATCGCAGATGACAAGTTCGATTCCGGACCTCAGCCGGGCATCAAGGAATGCCATGGCCCCAAAGCCCATGCCTCCGGCAGCACCTGCTCCGGGAGTTTCTGACAGGTCCTTGTCCACCAAATGTTTGACCAGGTCTGCCAGGTGCCTTAAATTATGGTCGAGCAACCAAATATCCTCCGGTGAAGCCCCTTTCTGAGGACCATAGACAAAAGCTGCACCATTGGGTCCACAGAGTGGGTTGTTCACATCAGTAGCCACAGTAATTGTCATCTGTCTGAGGTTAGTTACATCTGTAGGCATCATGATGTGGGTTATTTCTGCCAGGTTACTTCCATTGGGACGAATATCCTTCTTGTTTTTATCCAGGAAACGATAACCGAAGGCAGCGGCCATGCCTGCACCGCCATCGTTGGTGGCACTGCCGCCGACGCAAAGGACGATGTGTTTTGCTCCGTTAGCGATGGCATGTCTGAGCATTAGTCCGGTTCCATATGTAGATGTAAACAACGGATTGCATTCGGCAGGAGCAAGAAGACAGAGGCCTGAAGCTTCTGCCATATCGATGTAAGCAGTATAGATTGAAGGCACAAAACCATATTTTGCCATGATAGGTTTGCCCAAAGGGTTTTCGGTCAACATTTCAATAAAAACACCACCTTGGGCGTTTGTGAGGATTTCGGCAGTACCTTCCCCACCATCAGCCAGGGGTTGCACGACGATATTCCAGTCTAGATCTACAGATTTTATACCCAGGATTACGGCTTCACAGGCTTGCTTTGCGGAAAGCGAACCTTTGAATTTGTCCATACACACAAGTATATTCCTAAAAGGCAAATTTGGTGATTGATTGGTTCAGAGCCCAAATTTATCAAAGTTTTTCACTGTTTGACGAAGGTTGCCGATTGTAAATGGCCGTCATTTGTAACGGTCAAGAAATAGGTACCTGGAGGCAGGCCTGAAATCTGGATACATAACTGTGGCCCGGCCGTGGTTCCTGCCATCATTTGTCTTCCTGCGAGATCCGTAATGGTGTAAAAAATTGTTCCAGCCATGGACGTATCGGTATTGGCATAAAGCCGGTCATTGACGGGATTAGGATTTATCTTCAAAATCTGGTTTTTGTGGTCTGCCTGTGTTACCTCCGATGTATTGCATGGCAATTTGTTGATGTATTGCCAGATGAGGTTATTGAACAGGAAGGGTACAGGACTTTCGTCAGGAGCATCGCCCATACGGATCCAGACCATGGATTGTGAAGGTACCACATTGACAAACTGACCGTTTTTACCCATGGCTGCAAACATATCGTCCGGTGCATGGGGATTCATGCTGCCCGGGAAGACAAATTGTGTCTGAGGGATCATGTAAGAAGATTTACCATTGAGCCACCACAGGTAGCCGTAGGATTTATTGAGGTCCTGTGACGTATTGACCATATCCCTGAAATATGAGGTGTCGGACACGATCTGGTTTCCGTTCCAGTTTCCTTTGTTGAGAATAAAAAGTCCAAATCTGGCCATGCTCCTGGCAGTACTGAAAAATATATTGTTATAATCCTGTTTGATAAAAAGGCCGTCCATGCCAGTTTTTAATTTAAGTCTTTGGTTGTTAAAAGAATTGAGAGTCTGGCCCGTGGCATTTTCCATGACAGGGTCCAGAAGTGTGTAGGGGCCATTGTGATAGGCCCATCTCGTGCCTGAGTCAGCTTTATATACAAGGCATCCCGGATCTGTGCAATACGGGTCGGCCACTGTATCGTCCAGTCCCGTAGTCATGGTCAGCTGGTGTCGGATGGTGATTAAATCTTCCTGAGCAGATGTGCACGATGTCCATCCGGGGCCGAGATATTTTGATGTTTTGTCGGAAAGTGACAGGTGGCCTTCCTGATAGGCAAGACCGACGAGGACAGCAGTGAGTGACTTGCCTGCGGATGCCCAGTACCAGTTGGATGTTTGTGTATGACCGTTGAAGTATTTTTCGAGCACGATCTTTCCGTCCTTGAGCAGGATAAATGCCCTGGTATTGTTTCTTTCCAGAATGTTGTAAAGACTGTCTATCCTGTCGCTGCACCAATCAAGATTTTCTGGATCGGTGGTTTCCCATACAGCCGAACCAGCAGGCGGGAAGTACAACTGGCCTACGACAAAAGACAGGGGATGCATAAGCAGCAAAAAAAGAAGAAGCGGTTTCATAACCAAGATTTATTGTATGACAATCCAGGGGACAATAGGTTTAATTATTTCCATTCCGCGAAAGCGGCCTTGGAATATTTTTCAAATACTGGAATTTTAAGTAACGTAGTTGTGTTTTGAATGTAAACAAAATCAAAACGAAATCAATGGGAAATTATGTGGATAATCACCTGATCAGGGACGAACAGGTCGAATATGAAACCAGCTATCACTGGATTATTTTTATAAGTCTGCGGTCACTGCTGAGTTTGGGCATTTTGCCACTGATAGATATGAAAACCGATGAATTTGCGATTACAAACCGACGCATCATCGTAAAAACGGGACTGGTCAGCAGGCATACCCTCGAAATGAACCTCAGCAAGATAGAAAGTGTCAATGTAGATCAAAGCATCATGGGCAGACTGCTGGGTTACGGAACCATCACGATTATAGGAAGCGGAGGTACAAGAGAGTCTTTTCCAAATATTAAAAATCCGCTGGACTTCCGTAAAAGGTTTCAGGAGATGTCCTGATTATTCAGGCTACAGGAAATTTATTTTTTAAATCCATCCACTCACTGTTCAGAATGCTGTAGCAGGCTGTGTTCCTGCGGTGGCCGTCGGGCATGAGCATATGTGTACGCAGGGTCCCCTCGTAGATGCCGCCGATTTTTTCTATGGCGGTGCGTGAATCAGTGTTTCTTTCGTCCGTGCGAAATTCGACCCTGACGGCCTTCAATACTTCAAAGGCATAAGATAACAGTAAAAACTTGCAATGCCTGTTGAGGCCTGTGCGTTGGAACTTCCTGCCGTACCACGTGGCTCCTATTTCCAGCCTGTCGTCGGCCTCTGAGATATTTAGAAAACTGGTGCTGCCGGCAAATGCTTGTTCCATTTTATCCCAAACCGTAAAGGTATACCTGATCTTGTTTTCTCTCATATGGATGGCTGAGTTGACATAGGAAGCAAGCAGTGCCGGAGTGTGGATTTGCGACGGAGAATATTTTAGCAGATAGGCGTCTTCTGTGGCGATGTCCTTCAAATGAATAATGTCCTGAACAATAATCGGTGTGAGGAGTGCACGCTTGTCTTCGAGGACAATGTCTTTGCTGAAATCAAAAACCACAAAATTTATTTTAGGCCAAAAATAATAAATTTACCTGCCGGGTGTACCGTTGTGCATATGGGGACCGCCCCACGGTTTGATTTCTGTGGCTTTGAATAAGTATTCTCCGGCCAAATTG
>JAKQGD010000394.1 GCA_029573365.1 Bacteroidota bacterium
GGGTGACCCAGGAACCAGAACAGGTGCTGGTAAAGAATAGGACTTCCGCCTACCCTGTCGAGTGCCTGTCCACCTATGAATATGTCACTGAGGAAAAAGCTCGTTCCCAGACTTCGGTCAAAAATAAGCATAAAGAAACCAGAAGCCAGAACCGGGAATGAAAGCAGACCCAGGATCGCTGTCACAAAAAACGCCCAGATGGGCAGTGGCATTCTCCAAAGGCTCATGCCCTTGGTCCTGAGGTTTAGGATAGTGGTGATATAATTGATACCACCCAGCAATACAGAAACCACAAAAAGGGTAAGACTCACCAGCCACAGCGTCATACCGGTTCCGGAACCTGAGGAAGCCTGTGGCAAAGCACTCAGCGGCGGGTATGCTACCCAACCACCGGAAAACGGACCTGTGCTCAGGAACAGTGAATAAAACATCACAATGCCTGCGAGGAAGAAAAACCAATATGAAAGCATATTTAGAAATGGCGATGCCATATCTCTGGCTCCCACCTGTAAAGGAATTAAAAGGTTGCTAAAAGTACCACTTAGACCTGCTGTAAGTACGAAAAACACAATAATGGTTCCGTGCATGGTCACAAGGGCATAATAAAACTCAGGAGCCAGTTTACCAATCCCTGTGGTAGGGTCCACTACAATCCATTTTCCTAAAAAAGGCTTGATCCAGGTGAGACTTTCTTCGGGAAATCCAAGCTGGAGTCTGAATACAACCGACATGGCCGCTCCGATGATGGCCCAGATTATACCCGTAATAAGAAACTGCCTGGCAATAATTTTATGGTCCATCGAGAACACATAATGAAAAAGAAAATTGGTCTGATATTTATCACCATGGTGGTGTTCGTGAAAATGGTCATCAAATCCATTTTCGCGGATCAGAACATCCTCTTCTGCATGATTTACATGTGCCATTTGTCCTTGATTTTTATTTGTTTAAGATTCTAAGTTCTGTTCTTCTGTTCTTGGCTCTGCCTTCAGGTGTGTCATTAGGAGCCGTAGGTTGGTCCTGTCCATAGCCCCGGGCCACTATCCTGTCGGAGGCGATACCTTTTGAAAGCAAATAATCCCTCACCTTGGTCGCTCTGTCTACTGATAATTGCATATTGCTCGCAGCATCGCCTACATTGTCAGTATGCCCAGCCAATTCCACTCTCATTTTCGGATACCTTTCCTGCATAATCGTGGTAAGGTTATCGAGTTCATATTTAGAAAGATCACTGTTCAGATCAGAAGCTCCCGTATTATAAAACACATGACTAAGGTTAATAACGTTGCTTGCACTACCTGTGGTATCGATCATGAATTGTGTGACTGCTGACCTGAGCTCAAAGTTTCTAGCTTTGATTTCGTAATCAAACAACTTTTTGCCCGCCCATGGATCGTTATCCGTGCCCCTAACATTGGTGGCGTAAAATGGTTTTTGTGCTTTCATCCATGTTTCGAACTCCTCACGGGAAACGACTTCGACAACTCTACGCATAGAATAATGTCCCTTCCCACACAATTCGGCACAAGCCAATTCATATTCAAAAGTTTCCCATCTCTTTGGACCGGATGGGTCCGCAGGGTCAGCGGGCATCTGATATTCAGGGTATTTACTCAGTTGCTCTCTAAACTCCTGAGTCGTCAAAACAGGCTTGAAAATAAAGGAGGTAGGCAGGCCCGGAACAGCATCCATCTTTACCCGGAAATGGGGCAAATAAAAATTGTGCAGAACGTCCTTGGCCGTGATTCTCACCTTTATAGTCGAGTCTTTAGGTAATACAATCTTGTCGGTTCCGCCCAGGATAATGTCATCGGCAGCAGCCTCATCTTTCCAGTCTATACCCAGAGAATTGGATGCCGGATCGATGAGCCTGAAATCTTTATTCCCAAGTTTTCCGTCAGATCCCGGGTATCTGATGTCCCAGGCAAACTGATAACCAGTAGCCTCTATTTCCATGAACTTGTCCTCTTCTGTCAGTGTAGGAAATATATTGTTCCATGCGATAAGTCCATTGGCAACAAGCACAGTCATGACCACTGCAGGCACCACTGTCCATATCATCTCCAGTTTGGTATCATGGGCAAAAAATATGGCCTTTTTACCCGGAAGGCTTCGATATTTGTACGAATACCAAAACAAAAGTATGTGGGTAATCACAAATACGATACCTGTAAAAATGAGGGTGATATTAAAGAGCCTGTCCAGGTCAAAGCCATGAGCTGATGCTGAAGTCAGGGGGCCATATCCAAACATACTGTTTCTGTAATAATAGGCCGACCACACACATCCTACGAGAAAGACGACCATAAATACGACCAACGCCCTTCCTTGGGTGTTGTTGTTGGAGTATTCAACAGTCTCTTCACCCCGGATTCTAGCTGCCAGCTCGGATAGTTTTCCTATCTGGACAACTACTACTGCCAGAAGAAAAATGATCGCAAAAGCTATTAGGTATGTCATTTTATTAGATGTTATTCTGTTACTAAATCAGATCAGATTACATGATGGTGAAGGCTCTCATGCAGGTAAGGATCATTTTTGGGCACAAGGGCAGCCCTGGAAAGCACTGTCAGTGCAACAAAAAGAAACAACCCAAGAAAACCAATAAATGTACCTATTTCCAACAGCCCCGGATAAGAAAACCCGCTGACTGCAACCGACACATGTTCTGCAGCATGCCCTGCAGCCTCAGCCGCACCATGCCCTCCTTCTGCACCATGGGCTTCATGGCCATGACCTGTCACATGATTTTTAGTGATGAGGACTCCCGGTTTTATCATGAGGAAATAGTCCAGCCAGTGACCCAGCAACACCACGATGGCCACAAACGATACAGATCCGAATTTCCTCTTTGTGTCATTTCTCATAAGAATAAAGAAAGGAACCAGGAAGTTAATGCCCAGGTTAAGGAAAAATAAGGCCGGATAGTTGTTGTATCGTTCCTTGAAGTAGATGGTTTCTTCACCGATGTTGGCATACCATATGAGCATAAACTGAGAAAACCAGAGGTAAGTCCAGAATACGCTTATCGCAAAAAGGTATTTGCCCAGATCGTGGATATGGTTGGCGTTTACTTCGCTGTAAAGACCTTTGGATTTAAGGAAGATAATCAGCAAAATGGTGAGTGCTATCATGGATACAAAAGCACTTGCCGAAGAATACCAGGCAAACAAGGTACTGTACCAGTGAGCATCTACACTCATTACCCACTGCCATATAAGAGCTGCACTTGTAAATCCTATGATTGGCAAAGTGATAGCTGCATACTTCCTCATGGAATGGTGGTGAGAAAACGAACTGTCTCCATCCTTATCCTCAGCCAGGGAAAGTCCCCTGAGCCTGGAGGCCAGGAAAAACCATAGACCTACAAAAACCAGTGTACCTATGGTATACCAGCCTTTATTAAGAAATGAAGATTTTCCTTTAAGAACTTTATCACTTGCTACACTGGCCTCGTCAGCCCAGTGATAAAGGTGGTGCCAGTGCATATAGAGTCCGGCCCCCAATATAAGCAACAAGACCAGGCCCACTGCAAGAAACATGGAGTATGCTTCCCATATTCTTTTAAACGTGGTATGCCATCCGGCGTAAGCCGTAATACATGCCGCTGAAAAAAACAGAGCCATGGCAGAAATCATGGTAAAAAACACAGAGTTCTGGAGAAAATTTGACCAGAACCTGGTGTGGTATTGATCATCTCCGATCCAGGTCAGGATCATACACAGCACCCCTAAAACTATGGCTCCAAGAATCACATTTCTGTGGGTACCTGAGAATGTATACTGGTTCATAACAATATTGTTTCGTTGATGCGTTTAGTGATTAATGGTGTTCGTCTTTTTTGGCTTCAGCCGGCTGATGGTTCTCAGCGGGCTTCTCCGTTGATGATTTTACAGCGGCGGCAAGTGCTGCATCTGCCGCCATCTTTGCCTCGATAACTGCATATGGTGTATCTGAGTTCAGTGTATTGGCCTTTTCGCTGTATTCAAGCTTCTTGGTGGATGCCTGCAAAGATCTGATATACTGAATCACCTGCCATCTTTCTTTGTATGAGAGTTTATCTCCGTAACCTCCCATGAGGTTTTTACCATATATGATGGCATGATAATATCGTCCGTTTGTCGAATTTATAAAATCATCCAGCATAAAATTGGCTGGCTGCACAGGATACTTTCCGCCATCGTCTCTGACTAGGTAGCCCCCCCCATCGCCTTTTTCTCCATGGCAGATGGCACACTGTATGTTGTACAGAGCTTTACCTGATTCAAGATTGGATTTGGTTACCGGAAAGGGTGCTGTGGTTATTTCTGCTGAGGCCCTTGTCCTCTCCTCTTCCGTATTGCCATAATAATACGGTACGCTTCCGTTGGCTTTAACGCTGATGCCTCTGCCCGTAGAACTAT
>JAKQGD010000405.1 GCA_029573365.1 Bacteroidota bacterium
AGACTTGTAGATGTCGCACAGGATGTTATCATCACCGAGGAAGATTGTGATACACTCAGAGGTATTGATACCGAGGCACTCAAAGACAAGGAAAATATCATAGAAACTCTTGCCTCAAGGATCATAGGCCGTTATTCGCCGTATGATGTCACTGACCCTGTGACCGACGAACTCCTGGTAGAAGCAGGAGGATATATCTCACCTGAAGTAGCTGCCAACATTGAGAAATCAGGCATAGAAATGGTGACCATACGATCAGTGTTGACCTGTGAGACCAAAGTAGGTGTGTGTGCCAAGTGTTATGGTAAAAACCTGGCCACAGGCCGCAGAGTGGAAACCGGTGACGCTGTGGGTATCATAGCGGCTCAGTCTATCGGCGAACCCGGTACTCAGCTGACCCTCCGTACCTTTCACGTGGGTGGTATCGCTACAGTATCCAAGTCCGAATCAGAAATCGTAACCAAGTTTGAAGGCGTCATCGAATACGACAATATCAAGGTAACCGAGCAAGTAGAAGGTGGCTCTAAAACCAAAATGGTACTTTCAAGATCAGGTGAAATCCGGGTTATCGACCCTGAATCCAAAAAAGTTTACAGCTCATTCTTTATACCTTACGGCTCAACACTTCTGGTTGAAGACAAGCAAAAAGTAAGCAAAGGACAGACCATCTGCGAATGGGATCCGTTTAACAACCTTATCATTTCTGAATTCGGAGGTATAGCCCAGTTTGAAGACATCGAGGAAGGTGTAACCTACAGGGTGGAAAGAGACGATCAGACCGGATATGCCGAAAAGGTCATCATCGAATCCAAGAGCAAGAAAAAGATCCCTGTGATCAAGATCCTTTCTCCGGGAGGCGAAGAACTCAAAAATTACAACCTTCCAGTAGGTGCTTACATCACCATCGAAGACAATTCTGAAATCGTTCCTGGTCAAAAAATTGTAAAGATTCCAAGAAACCTGGGTAAAATCCAGGATATCACGGGAGGTCTTCCGAGGGTAACCGAACTTTTTGAAGCCAGAAACCCTTCTAACCCGGCGATCACTGCTGAGATCGATGGTATCATCACATACGGTAAAATCAAGAGAGGTAACCGAGAGATATTTATCGACGATGAAAAAACTGGCCAAAGACGCAAATATTTAGTCAACCTTTCCAAGCACCTACTGGTACAGGAAGGCGACTTTGTAAGAGCAGGTATGCAGTTGTCTGACGGAGCAGTGGCACCACTCGACATTCTTAATATTAAAGGGCCTTTTGCAGTACAGTCTTATCTTGTCAACGGAGTACAGGAAGTGTACCGTTCTCAGGGTATAGCCATCAACGACAAACATATCGAAGTGATAGTACGTCAGATGATGAGAAGGGTGGAAATCGCGGATCCCGGAGACACAACCTTCCTCGAAGGCGAAGCAGTAGACAGACATGAATTCAACGAGCAAAACGATTGGATTTTTGACAAGAAGGTGGTGACCGAGCAGGGAGATTCTACGACATTGAAGGCAGGACAAATCGTTTCCATCAGACAGCTCAGGGAAGAAAATTCCAACCTTAAGAGAAACGACAAGAAACCGGTCGAAGTCAGAGATGCTGTTCCTGCTACTTCTTCTGTCATTCTGCAGGGTATTACCAGGGCCAGTCTTGGTGTGGAGAGCTGGATTTCAGCCGCTTCATTCCAGGAGACTACCAAGGTGCTTTCGACCGCTGCCATATCAGCCAAGAAGGATACCCTCTCAGGATTGAAAGAAAATGTGATTGTAGGTAAAAATATTCCTGCAGGTACAGGACTCAGAAAATTCAGAAACCTGGAGGTCAATGCCCCCAAGGAGTACGAAGTGTAGGCAGGGATTTATAAATAGCTTTCAGTATAATATTGTTTATCAAAAGGAGGTTTTGGCCTCCTTTTGTGTTTTTATATTTAACCCCAGATTATGCGTATCTTTTTTTTTTACTGACAGGAGGCTTTGCTGGAGCATCAGAAGGACATGTAATTGTTAATTCTGCAGTACTCAAATATAATCCGCATCATATTTTAACTTTTTGTATTTTTGATGCATCAATTTTTTTTTTCAAAGCTTCACTTATTTTATTTAATGAAAAAACAGATTCTCTTCGGCTTGTTGGCATCGTTTATAGTGGTATCAGGAGTTTTGTTTTTCAGATCTGATGCCCACATATCTCTTGGAAAGGAAACGAAACAAAGCAGCATCAGAACAAGTCATCCTTACGAAGACTATTTTTTAGCCAGGCAATTTCCGGATGGTGATGCAGGGATTAAGGCCTATGATGATGCATTGCAGTCAGTCAAAAGAATGGCAGAAAGTCTGGATGGACGTTCTTCGGGATCTTGGATAGTGCAGGGCCCCGGCAATATTGGAGCACGAATCAATACCCTTGCCGTTAATCCGGTCAATCCCCTGATCATATTTGCCGGTTTTTCAGAAGGGGGCTTGTTCCGGACCACAAACGGAGGCCAAACCTGGAAGCCTGTCTTTGACGGACAAAGCCGTTTGTCCATTGGGGCCGTCGTGATCGACCCGACAAATCCCAATACCATCTATGTAGGTACCGGCGACCCCAATGTTTCGGGATACCCTTTTATCGGAGAAGGTCTCTTTAAATCTGTTGATGGCGGCGATACCTGGCAATACCTCGGGTTAAGAGATACACGGATCATATCCAGAATACGTATTTCCAGCACCAATCCAAATGTCATCTATGCCGCCACCATGGGGCTTCCATTTGTCAAAGATTCCAACCGCGGATTATATAAAACTACAGATGGTGGCGTCACCTGGAAAAAGATACTTTATGTCAGTGACAGTACAGGAATCACGGATCTGGTCATCCATCCTCAAGACCACAATATAATCTACGCTGCTGGTTGGAACCGCATCCGTAACAACAAAAGGTCGCTGGTCTCAGGGCCCGATGCAAAAATATACAAGAGTACCGACGGCGGTGATACCTGGCGTATACTGACCGGGGGGTTGCCTCAGGATAAATCTTCAAGGGTAGGTATAGACATATGTATCTCTGACCCCAGGGTGTTGTACGCCTGCTATGCTGATGGCAATAATTTCAACCTCAAGGCTGTGTATCGCTCTACTGACAGCGGCGAAACCTGGATTTCACTGCCGCTCGGTCCGGAATCCGGACTCGATGAAGATGCCTATGCAGGCTTTGGCTGGTATTTTGGTCAGGTACGGGTAAATCCTGCTGACCCGGATGATGTGTTTATTTTGGCGGTGGATTTATACAGAAGTCGTGACGGTGGCTATAAGTGGGAGGAAGCCGCTCCGCCATGGTGGTCATATGATGTACATGCCGACAAGCACGATCTCGTATTTTCTGCCGGAAAAATATATCTGGGCACCGACGGTGGGGCCTACAGTGCAGGGGTGGACGATGACAACTGGCGAGATATAGAAAATATACCTACCACACAGTTTTACAGGGTGGCCTACAATCCCAATTACCCGGACCTATACTATGGTGGTGCCCAGGACAACGGTACCACAGGGGGTAATGCCGCCAGCATCAACGACTGGCAGCGAATTTATGGAGGTGATGGTTTTCAGTGCCTCTTTCACCCTACGGATGAGGCAGTTTTTTATACCGAAACCCAAAACGGAGGGCTTGCAGTCACCCAAGACGGAGGCCTTAGCTTTAATGATGCAAATGCAGGCATTACGCCTAACGACTCCCGCAACTGGGACATGCCCATTATCATGAGTACCCACAATCCTGATGTGCTTTACACAGGTACCAATAAGATTTATAAAAACAGTTCGGGACCACAGGTCATGTGGCAGGCTATAAGCCCAAATCTCACTGACCCGGAATCAAACTGGTACAGACACAATATAACCTCCGTGCACGAATCACCTGTCAAGCCAGGATACCTTGCAGCAGGGACAAGCGATGCCAGAGTCTGGGTGAGTCCTGATGACGGCACTACATGGAAGGAGGTAACGCCTGGTTTGCCAAACAGGTATGTGTCGTCTGTACGATTTTCGAAGTATGATAAAAATACCATATACGTGGCATTTACCGGCTACAAAGACAACGATGATTCTCCCTATATATACAGATCTGAGGATCTGGGAGACACATGGCAACCTATACAGGGTAACCTCCCCCGCGTGGCTATAAATGGCATTCTTGTACTTCCTCCTTCCTCCGAAGGTACGGACAGCTACATTTGTGTAGCAACCGACGGCGGTGTTTTTTA
>JAKQGD010000419.1 GCA_029573365.1 Bacteroidota bacterium
CTTTTCTGGCTCTAAAAGGTACAGACGGATTCCGCAAATACCTGGCCGAAAACGAAGAAGACTTTGTCTTTTTTAAGACCAGAGTGCTCATGGAAGAAGCCGGAAAGGACCCCATTAAAAAATCCATTGTAATCAGGGATATAGTGGCATCCATAGCCAAAATCCGCGACACCTTTGCCCGTACACTTTACATACGTCAGTGCAGTGACATGCTGCAGATATCCGAAAACATCTTCGTCAATGAGGTCAATAAGGTCATTCGTGCCGAAATAAAAAAGTTAAAAGAAGAAAACCACCCACAGGAACACCACGAACCTCCAGCGGCTGAAGAAGAGTGGCTCAAGACACGCCCTTCCCTGTCTGAGGCAGGACCTCCCACATTTGCACTAAATGATGCCTGGCAAGAACGCAGTGTGTGTTCCATCCTTATAAATTTTGGTGACAAGATAATCGACGAAGAACAGAACGTGAGTCTGGCCGCCTGGACTTTTGAAAACACCAAGGAAATCCTCAATTATTTTGATGTCGATCTGTACAGGAAAATTATTACACTGTCAGGCGAGGCTTTGGAGCAAGGCCTGGTACCGGACCACAAGTGGTACCTTAATACAGAAGATACGGAGGTCTGTGATTTTGCGATAAACGTATTATCCACACCTTATGTGTATGCCAATTGGGAACGCAAGGACATGTTCCTCCAGACCCAGAAGTTGCCAGAGGAGAACTTCGTCCGGGATGCCGAAAGTGCCATGCTGCGTCTGCAGTTGCGTAAGAGCAACAAAATCATCACAGAACTACAGGCCTGGTTTCTGGACGAGAAAAACGTTGATGAATTTAGTGAAGACTATCTTGTAAATCTCAAAGTACTGCAGGTATTGCTCGAGAGGCGAAACGAACTTGCCGAAAAACTCGGTACCGTCACTCTCTGAAAATAATGTGCATAAATCATAACGTGACATGATAGTTGTCATGCCAACCAATTTTAATGATTTAAATAACCACAGATTAAATACAAAAAAACTAAATTTGTCCAACGAATGGGAGGCTTTATCCTTCCGGCAAATAACAGACAGTATGCAACCTACCAATTATCAAGATCCGGAATATTATCATAAAGTGGTGGACTGCCAGTACGCATGTCCTGCCCATACGCCCGTCCCGCATTACATAAGGCTCATAGCTGCGGGTAGATATACTGAGGCATACATGGTAAACTGGGAGTCAAATGTTTTTCCAGGCATTCTGGGCAGAACCTGTGACCGCCCCTGTGAGCCTGCCTGCAGGCGGGGCCGGGTAGAAAAAGAACCAGTAGCCATCTGTCGCCTCAAAAGAGTCGCTGCCGACAACAAGGACGACATCAGCCATCTGCTACCTGACATCCCCAAGGTCAAAAACGGTAAAAAAGTCGCACTGCTCGGTGGTGGACCCGCCTCTCTTTCAGTGGCCAGGGACCTTGCCCCCCTCGGATATGAACTGCACCTCTATGACGACCAGTCCAAAGGCGGAGGTATGATGAGAAGCCAGATACCTTCATTCAGACTGCCCGAAGAGGTGCTGGACCAGGAGGTAAACTATATCCTCGATATGGACGTGCTCACCCATTTCAATACATACGTTACCAGCCTCAAGAGTGTCATTAACAAAGGATATGATGCCGTATTTGTAGGGACGGGTGCCCCCAAAGGCAAAGACCTGGAGATTCCGGGCCGCGAAGAAGGAAAAGCCAATATCCACATAGGTATCCAATGGCTTGCCAATGTAGCCTTTGAGCATACACACAAGATAGGCAAAAGAGTCATCGTACTAGGAGGAGGAAATACAGCCATGGATTGCTGCCGTACCTCCAGAAGACTCGGCGGCGAAGACGTAAAAGTCATAGTTAGGAGCCCGTTTGCCGAAATGAAAGCTTCTCCGTGGGAAAAGGAAGACGCCATGCACGAAGACATTCCTATTATTGAAAATCATGTACCAAAGGAGTTTGTCATCGAAAACGGACGACTTACGGGCATGACATTCGATAAAGTGGTGGCACAATGGGAAAACGGCAAAAGACGATTGATTCCTACAGGAGAACCGGAGGTATTTTACCCGGCTGATGACGTCATTATAGCAATAGGCCAGGAAAACCGCTTTGAATGGATCGAACGAGACCTGGGCATAGAATTTGACAAATGGGACATGCCAGTCCTTGACGAAAAAACCTTTCAATGCACCAGACCAGGGGTATTTTTTGGCGGAGATTCAGCCCTGGGGCCAAAAAATGTAATCACTGCTGTCGCCCAGGGT
>JAKQGD010000671.1 GCA_029573365.1 Bacteroidota bacterium
ATCAATGTTGACCCCGTCAAAATGGAACAAGCCATGATCAGCTTTGACGACATAGCCAATGCTGTTGCCTACGAAAACATGGACATAAGCGGCGGCAAAATATCTGTCGGTACTATGGACAGATCATTGAGACTCAAGGGCCAGCTGGCTAATTCCATGACATTAAACAACATCGTCGTGAGGACACCGAGAGCTGGTTTTGTGCATCTACGCGATATTGCAGAAATTAAGGATACTGTCAAACAGTCAGAAAGCTATGCCAGGCTCAATGGTAAAAACGTTGTAACGCTCAACATCGTCAAAAGACCGGGAGAAAACCTGATCAATTGTGCCACAAAAATCAAAGGGGTGGTAGAAGAAATGAAGACTTACGACCTGCCAAAAGATTTGAATGTTGTCATCACAGGAGACCAGAGCAAGCAGGCAGCCACTTCGTTTGAAGAATTGGTCAATACCATAATTATCGGATTCCTTTTGGTATTGATTATACTGATGTTTTTTATGGGCGTGACCAATGCCTTTTTTGTGGCCCTCAGCGTACCTCTGAGTGTGTTTGTTGCCTTTATTTTCCTGCCTGCTGCTGATCTTATCGTAGGCAGCAAGGTAACCCTCAATTTTATTGTGCTTTTTGCCCTGTTGTTTGGACTTGGTATTATTGTAGACGACGCCATCGTGGTCATAGAAAATACGCACCGCTTGTACGAAAACGGTAAGGTTTCCATAGTAAAAGCTGCTAAAGCTGCGGCAGGTGAGGTATTTATACCTGTACTCGCAGGAACCATGACCATCATAGCTCCCTTTTTCCCATTGCTTTTCTGGAAGGGCATCATAGGCAAGTTTATGATCTACCTTCCGGTAATGCTTATTTTTACTTTGTTTGCCTCCCTGATTGTAGCGTTTATTATGAACCCCATCTTTGCGGTAAGCTTCATGAAACCCGAAGGCAGGGAGTACGAGGAGCCAAAATCAAAAATATGGACAAAATGGTGGCTTTGGGTGAGTGTAGGTGCAGGTATCATTATGCATCTTGCAAAACATCCCGGCATAGGAAATTTTTTATTCCTGATGTCTATTCTGGCCATTGTCAATACATATCTCGTCAGGGAAATCATCCACTTCTTCCAGGAAAAGGTGCTTCCATTTTTCATGAATACATATGAAAAGGTGCTTCGGTGGATGCTGGTAGGAAAACGGCCGGTCATAGCTTATGTTTCTTTGTTTTTCCTGTTTGCATTTTCACTTTTTGCGTTGATTGCAAGGAAGCCTGATTTTCCATTCTTCCCCAGTGGCCAACCAAACATCATGTACGTATACCTGAAAATGCCCGTAGGTACCAAGGCTGATGAAACAGACAGAGTGCTAAAAAGCCTGGAAGAAAAAACGTTCCACGCCCTCAGGTCATTAAAACCCGGCGAAGAAGGCTCCATAGTCGAGAGTATCCTTTCCAATGTGGCTGTCAATGCTAACAATCCCATGGACAACAACCGCAGCGTACAGTCCAATCTGGGCAGAATACAGATATCGTTTGTCGAGTTTGCAAAAAGAGCCAACACTCCTACTCTTCCATACCTCGATTCTGTCAGAGCCGCCGTTAAAAATATACCAGGAGCCCAGGTGACGGTAGACCAGGAGTCTAATGGTCCGCCCACAGAACCTCCCGTCAATATAGAAATAGCAGGCGATGATTTTGAAGAGAACGCCAAAGTCGCGACAGCCCTATACAATTATCTGGATGTAAACAGGGTATCAGGCGTCGAAAACTTGTCTATGGACATTGACCTCAACAATCCTGAGGTGACCGTAAATGTCAATAAGGAACGAGCAGCCATCGAGGGTATAAGTTCAGCCCAGGTAGGATCGGCCATCAGGACAGCCCTTTTTGGACGTGAAGTAAGCAAACTCAAATCAGGAGAGGATGAGTATAAAATACAGTTGCGATTCAACGAGCTAAAGAGAAACAACCTGCAGAGTCTTTTAAATATGCGGATAACCTTCAGGGACTTTAACACTGGCAGGATCAAGCAGGTGCCCATCAGTGCTGTGACGACCTTTGATTTTACCAATACTACCGGAGGCATCAAGCGTAAAAACCTCAAGCGAACCATCCAGCTTCAATCTACTGTAACGGATCTGACAGCCGTGGCTAGAATCAATCAGGACCTCGCTTCAAAAATTGCAGCTTTTCAGGCTCAGACTACATTGCCGGAAGGGGTTACCATCACCCAGACCGGGGAAGGTCAGCAACAGCAGGAAACAAACTCATTTCTGGGCACTGCCCTTATCATGGCCATCGGCCTCATCTTCCTTATCCTGGTGTTGCAGTTTAATTCTATCAGCAAACCGTTTATTGTCATTTCAGAAATATTTTTCTCTGTCATAGGCGTTTTCCTGGGCTTTGCAATCACAGGTATGACCATGCCTACAATCATGGTTATGGTAGGTGTCATCGGTCTCGCGGGTATTGTGATTAAAAACGGAATCCTGCTCATCGAATTTACAGAAGAACTGAGGGCCCGGGGCATGAAAACACGGGAAGCGGTGATACAGGCGGGCAAAATCAGGATCATTCCTGTATTGCTTACGGCAGTATCTACAATCCTCGGACTGGTACCCCTTGCCATAGGATTCAACATCAATTTTGAATCATTATTTACCCACCTTGATCCTAAAATATTTATCGGAGGGGACAGTGTGGTTTTCTGGGGGCCACTGGCATGGACGATTATTTATGGCCTTTTGTTTTCATTTTTCCTGACACTGATTATGATTCCAAGCATGTACCTTATAAGCGAAAGGCTGAGACGTCCTATGTCAAAGTTTTACGGTACCAAGTATGTAGCCCTGCTTGGATTTGCAGGACCATTTTTCTTTATCCTTGTGGCCATCATGTACTTGGTGAGATGGGTCACGGGGAGACCGGTGTGGAATGGAAGTTATAAAAATTCAAATCTGGTATAAATGGATAAGCTCGCACAACTGAGACAGGAATATATGAGGCACCAGCTCACGGAAGACATGGCTCTCAGCGACCCCGTCTCTCAGTTTAATGTCTGGATACATGAAGCCATCGAGGCAGGTCTGCCGGAACCCAATGCTTTTATATTATCTACGGTCGGCGAAAACGGGACACCGGCATCCAGGACCATGCTGTTAAAAGGCGTAGACCAGGGTGGTTTTGTTTTTTATTCAAATTACAACAGCGACAAGGCCCGTGATATTGCCTTTTTTCCTGTGGCAGCCATGTGTTTTCTTTGGCTGGGTTTGGAGAGGCAGGTGAGAATTTCCGGCCCTGTCACCAAGGTTTCACGGGAGGAATCAGAAGAATACTTCCACACACGCCCACGAGAAAGCCAGATCGGGGCCTGGGTTTCGCCTCAAAGCCAGGTCATCACTTCCAGGCAGGAACTGGAAGACAGGCTCAATGAAATGACAGAACAGTTTAAAGATACTGAGGTCATACCACTGCCTCTAAACTGGGGTGGTTACAAACTGCAACCTGTAGAGATCGAATTCTGGCAGGGCAGGCCAAACAGATTGCATGACCGTTTGTTATACTCTGAGCACGAGTCGGGTGGTTGGACCATACAAAGGTTGGCCCCCTAATGCAGACACGTAATGAATGGTGATGTAAACAAAGGTTCTTTTCTGGGCAACAGGCTTTTGATTGCCATAAGCCTGATGGTAACGCTCATAGGCATCGGTACCGGGGTATATTACCTCCGGTATGGTTATAACTTGATCGATGCATTTTACATGACTATCATAACGGTGGCCACTGTAGGCTTTGGGGAAGTCAACCCCCTTGACAATGAAGGCAAAATATTTACTTCTTTCCTCATTCTTATCAGCATATTTATCTTTGCCTATGCTGTTACCTCTGTATCGGCATATCTGGTTTCAATAAACTCTGTTTTCAAATATAATCTGAGAAAAATGGAAAAAGCCATTAACGAGCTTCAGGGACATGTCATTATTTGCGGCTATGGTCGAAATGGCCGTCAGGCAGCAAATAAACTTAAAAATTTTAACCGCAATTTTGTGGTCATTGAAAACAATGAAAACATATTAAAAGAACTTACCGAAAATGGATTGCTGTTTGTGGAAGGCAATGCCACAGACGATGATACACTTATTAAGGCTGGAATAAGAAATGCCTCATATCTGATCACAACACTCCCAGCGGATACAGACAATGTTTTTATTTCTTTGACCTCACGCCAAATGAATCCGGGCATCCATATTGTGAGCAGAGCCAGTGATGAGTCAAGCATCCGAAAACTCAGGATAGCAGGGGCGAACAACATTATCATGCCTGACAAGGTGGGAGGTGATCACATGGCATCTCTGATTGTGGCCCCTGACCTCATAGAGTTTTTTGACAATCTGTCTGTCACTACTCACGGAGCTGTGAATGTCCGGGAAGTCTTGATTAAAAATTTACCGGAAGCCAAAATCCTAAATGACCTGGACATAAAACCATTGACAGGGTGTACAATAATAGGCTATAAAAGCTCATCAGGCGAATACACAATAAATCCCGACCATGATCTCAAGGTGACCCCAGATGGCAAAATAATAGTCCTGGGCAACAAGGAGCAAATTAAAAAATTCAACTCTGTCTTTAACTTCAGCTGACAGAAAGGTCAGAAATGTTTTAGGAATATCACTTCTTTGTCAGTCAATGGCCTGCTCCACCCACGTTTAAGGTCTTTTTTGTTGAGATTTCCATATGACATAAGGTCACACTTGGTGAGTTTGTATCCTTCTTTTTCGAGGTATTCTCTGATTTGGACACCATTTCCGGCAGTCAGTTCTATGCCCAACCTGGCTGGCGGACCGCCATCCATCAGTTCTATCCCTACGATCTGGCTCATTTCTTCCCTGGCTAGCGTTAGAAGATTATTTTTATCGTTTTCGTCCATGGCGGTATCCAGCCAAACTTCCAGCACAATGCGGCTTTTTCTTGCCGGGTCAGAAAGCCTGGTTACCAGGTCAGTATCATTGGTCATGATGACCAGACCGCAATCATCATCACCAAACGGATAGGCGGGTTGTAGTATGTCATTGGTCATTTTTTGCAGAAGTCTGGAGACATTGGGTTTTCCCGGTACCGGATTCTCCCCAAACGGGCACTTTGCTGGTTTATTAAGCAGGAGGTATGTTTTTTTAACTTCGGGCTTAATGAGCCTGCCTTTGTATATCACCTGCTCACTCTCTTTCAGTGTCATAAAAGGATCGGTAACTACTACACCGTTGACTGAGACTTCCCCTTTTTTGATCAGTTCGACGGCCTCACGTCTCGTGCAAACGCCACAATGTGACACAAATTTATTTAACCGCAAAACCTGATCCTTCTCGTCTTCCAATATCTGTTGTTAACTCGTCAGTTAAAAGGGTATGTCCAGTCCGTCAGATTTTGACTCATCTCCTACTGGATTATCAGTGTCCTGATTGATTTTTGACGGCCTGGTGATGATGACATCCTTACCAAAAGGATTGGTTATATTAAACACGTCACCCATATCATTTTGGAAGCCATCGTCTCCGGGGTCTTCAAATTTGACAAAATGAGGTACGAACCTGAGATTTACAGTACCCAGGCCACCGTTTCTGTGCTTGGCTAAAATAATTTCGGTCAGGTCTTCAGGCACTTCCATTTTGTCATCGCCCAGCCCGTAATAACCGGGCCTGTAAATAAAGGTTACAATATCGGCATCCTGTTCTATAGCACCCGATTCCCTGAGGTCAGACAGCTGGGGCCTCTTGTCTCCTCCCCTGCTTTCGACTGCCCTTGACAACTGTGACAAGGCGATGACCGGTACATGCAGCTCCTTGGCCAGACCTTTGAGGGACCTGGAGATAGAAGAAATTTCCTGCTCCCGGTTACCGCGTTTGTCATTGGGTGCTCCAGCCATCAACTGCAAGTAGTCAATGATGATCATGCTGATCTGATGGTTCTGCTTCAAACGGCGGCATTTTGCCCGGAGTTCGAATATGTTGATGCCCGGAGTATCATCTATATAAATGGGCAGTTGCGACAACTTTTCCACTGCCGCATGGAGCTTATTCCATTCATACTCTTCGAGACGACCACTACGCAGTTTAGAGCTGTTGATCTCTGCCTCCATGGCTAAAAGCCTTTGGACAAGTTGTACATTGGCCATTTCAAGAGAAAAGAATGCGACACCTTTGCCCGACTCAGCTGCATTTTTTGCAAGTGAAAGCGTAAACGCCGTCTTACCCATACCCGGACGAGCAGCCATAATTATAAGGTCAGAAGGCTGCCAACCGTTGGTCATCTTATCGAGACCTGCAAAGCCTGTGGATACTCCTGTCATGTCTGATCCCCTAAGGCTGACGGCCTCTATTTCTTTTTGTGCTTTTACCATCAGTGAGGAAAGAGACTGGTAACCAGTATTGAGGTTTTGGTCAGTGATGTCAAACAGACCCCTCTCTGCATCGTCAAGAATCTCCAGTACATCACGAGTATCATCAAAGGATTCATTGATGACCTGTGTGCTGACCCTTATTAGCTCTCTTTGGATATATTTCTGAGCTATGATCCGTGCATGAAACTCGATATTGGCCGCAGAGCCGACTTTGTTTGTCAGTTCCATCAGGTATTGCAGGCCACCGGCAAGATTCAGCTGGTCATTTTTTTTGAGGGCTTCGTGTACTGTCAGAAGATCTATGGGCTGTGATTTGCCAAATAGCTCAGACATAACCCCAAAAATGACCTGGTTTTTCTCGAGATAAAAACTTTCCTTTCTGAGTATCTCAATGATGGACGGAAAGCCATCCTTGTCGATCATAATGGCTCCCAGCACCACTTCTTCCAATGGTATGGCCTGGGGCGGTACCCTACCCAAAAGCATTTCCTGCTCACCCTTTGATGAGGATAATTTTCCGGAAATTGCTTTGAGATTTAAGGGTTTGTCTGCCATTATATGTTGGTTGTCGTATGAGAAAAAATTATAATAGCAAAAGTAATATTAAATCTTTATTCCATATCATTGGACTAAATATAATAATGTTAAAAAAATGTGGACAACCCTTCTGTAATTGTGGATAACAGTTTTTCTATTATCCTTTATCAGCAAATCTGCCTTTCGGCGAAAGCCGTTACAAAAAATATATTAAACTAAATTTATATATGTCTTAATTGTAATCCGTTGATAGTTCCGCAGCGATTGTCAAATCTTAAATCATATTAAAAATAATTATAATTTATAAGCTTTTAACCTTATTTAACCAGGGTGATTCTGACAATTTGTGGTTTTGGCTCAGATGATGGAAAACTACGCCCGTCAGTGTGGATATTATTGACATATTTTTTTATTTATAATATGATGATTTGGGAATTCAGAAGTAATTTTCTATGGATCAATGTTTTCCGGTCATCTTTTGAAACCAGACACTCACCATGTCCAGAAAAAGGGAGTTATCTGTTTTTGTTTTACCTATGTCTTCCAATCCTGCACTCTGAAGGCTAAAAAATCCCGTCTTGATATCTGTAGACCAGTATGCCCTTCTGTTTGTATCTCCATCGAAAATATCCCTGCTAAAAACAAAATTTCCGCTATCTGCACCTGTTTTTCGTGCCAGTGTCCCGGCAAGGTCAAAATGATTGCATGGCTCTGTTATCTCTCTTTGTGCCAGGTTTAGGGTCGTATCGGGAGTATAGATGATGAGAGGTATCCTGAACCTTTTTTCGTCGTGAGGATTCGCCCATCCACTGTGCGTATTTCCGTGATCGGAGGTGATGACAAAAACCGTATTCCCATACCAGGGCTCGGTTTTAACTGCGGTAAAATACTGTTCCAGTGACTTGTCACTGTAGCTTACCGATCTTCTGTACAAGGCCGGAATATCCTGAGGAGTATTTTCGGCATCTTCACCCGGCAAATCAAAAGGAGCATGTGAGCTTAGCAGCATGACAACGGACAGAAAAGGCTTTTTAGCCAATTTTTGTTGTTTGGCCACCTGTTCCAGAACAAGGTGATCGGGTACTCCCCAGGACGTTTGCCGGGCTTCTGCCGGAAAATCCTGTGACCCGGCGACAATGTCAAAACCCGCTAGCCTTACCATGGTGCCGAGACTCGCAAAGTTGAGGTCTCCTCCATACGTAAATAAACTGTATAACCTTTTTTACTGACTGCCAAAGGCAAAGATTTGAATCCGCTGTTTGGAGCCATTTTTTCAGCCAGGTTGTGCCCACGGACCGAAGGCACACCATATACAGCACTGACTATGCCCTGATCGGTCCTGAAGCCGCTGCTGAAGGCATTGGTAAAGCGACAACTGTGCCGACTCAGCGAATCAAAAAACGGAGTGGCACGATGGGTGCCTCCCAGATACTCCACCATATCAGCTGACCAGCCTTCTGTCATGATGACTACGATGTTGCGGTCCTTCCAGGTGAGTGTATCAGTATACATCGACGGCAGAGTAGATTTTATATATGACTTGCGGTAATTGTCAATGTCTACTGATGAGTTGTAAATCTCAAGTGAACCACTTTTTGCCAGTGAGCTGAGAAAGTACCATTCCTTGTTAGTTGCAGCAAAATTATTGACCATTTTATCAGAATAAAACGCATCAGAAGCATGAATAGGAATCTTTTGCCACCCTCCTCTGAGGCCCAGAAAAGCCAAAATCGGAGCCACAAGGACAAAAGACCACGATTGCAGTTTATAGGCAGCAACAGGACTCCAGCCTATAAGCATGGTTTTTAACACCCTGAAACCTGCAGCCAAAAGCACAATCGAAAACAAAGTATACCATAACGGAATAAACTTATACACAGAAGCCCACGCTTCGGATTTGTATGAAATGTATGAAAAAGACCGGTAGTCCGTTGTTGTCCCCCATTCTGCATAAAGAAGAGCCGACGAATATTCCGTAAGGCAGATAAAAACCCAGGCAACTGCCAACAACAGTTTGATTAGGCTTTTGAAAACATCCTTGCCGGTACCCAGATATAAAACCCAGGGAATGAAAACGAGCAGGAAAGTCCCACAAGCCACCGAAAGATCCAGTCGTAGTCCGTGTCTCCAGGGTTCCAGGTATTCCGGGCCGTGGTTTTGGGCAATAAACA
>JAKQGD010000500.1 GCA_029573365.1 Bacteroidota bacterium
TTACATCCCTTGTTGTGAGCTGCAAAGGTAATCATAATGATGCATTGGCGAAAGCCGGAATCAGGGTTTATGACTGCAAAGATCCTTAAGTGTGTCTGCGGTCCTCCTGATTTCTTCACGGGTGTTGAAAGGTGAAAATGAAAACCGTATGGCCTTCCGGTCTGGCGGATGCCCTATGGCTTTGAGCACATGGGAATCTTCTTCCACACCTGAGCTGCAGGCACTCCCCGATGACGCTGAGATGCCTGCTATATCCAGGTTCATTACCAGTAGATCTGCCCTTGGTCCGGGTGGAAAGGAAACACTGAGCACATGGGCCATAAAATGCTCATCCTGATTCCCGTTAAATGAAAGACCACTTATATTAGTCAGCAAAAGGCTTTTAAATTCATTTCTGAGGACCAGGATGTGGTTGTAGTGGGACAACATGTTTTCGGATGCTCTTTCCAGGGCCAATGCCAGGCCGGCGATGCCCGCTACGTTTTCTGTTCCCGACCGCATGTTGCGTTCCTGAGAGCCGCCGTGGATGTATGGGGGTATAATATTCTGGTTGTTAATGTAGACAAATCCGGTTCCTTTTGGCCCGTGAAATTTGTGAGCACTTCCTGACAAAAAAGAAATGTTTGCTGCCTGTACATCGATTTTGTATTTACCCAAAGTCTGTACGGCATCGCAGTGGAACAAGGCTCCGTATTTACGGCATATCTGACCCACCTCCACAATATCTGTCATGGTGCCTATTTCGTTGTTGCCATGCATGAGGCAAACAAGAGTTTTTTTGTCGTCCTCATCGAGTAATTGTTCCAGCAACTGAAGATCTGGACTGCCGAGTGGGTCGGTCGTAAGTGGTATGGATTCTGTGTCGTAAGCGTGTTGAAGGTACCCGACACTGTGCAGGACACAATGATGTTCTATACTGGAGTAGATGATTCTTTTTACACCCAGAGCAGTGACTGCATTCTTTATCGACATATTGCTCGCTTCTGTAGCTGAGCTCGTAAAAAATATCTCACCCAGTGATGCATTCACTGACCTCGCAACTTTCCTTCGTGCATTCTCTATGATGGCCCTTGCTTTGCGTCCGTGCTGATGTATGGATGATGGATTGCCGAAATCATTTCTCAGAATGTCAGCCATCAGGTCTACCACCTCCGGCAAGACAGGCGTAGTGGAAGCATTGTCTAAATATATCCTTGGTTCCATCTTAATATAGGATCAGATGTACTCGATGTCAAACCACTTTTCTACCAGTGCATGGTCAGGTCTGATGTTGCTGTTGTGTGTCCACTCGTTATTATGGGTGTCATAAGAGTAATCACGTGCCCATTCGATATGATGTTCAGCCAGCTGCCCGATGGCTTCCAGGATTTGATTGACTTCGTCATCGGTCATGGTAGGGTGGATAGACATCCTGATCCAGCCCGGTTTGTTGGCAAGGATGCCCAGTGATATTTCGTCTGTCAGTTTTTTAGATTTTTCGTACGATACTTCTAGCAGGTAGTGTCCGTATGTACCTGCACATGAGCATCCTCCTCGCATCTGAATTCCGAACTTGTCATTGAGCAATTTTACGGCAAGGTTAAAGTGTAGGCCTTCGATGTAGAATGAAACAACTCCGAGCCGCTCCCTGATGTGGTCTGCCAGGATGTGTACACCGCCTATGAGGGGCAATTTTTGCCATATGATGTCAAGCAGCTGATGCTCGCGGGCGAGGATATTGGGGACACCCATTTCTTCCTTTAGCCTGATGGCCAGAGCCACACGTATGGTTTGCAGAAAGGCCGGTGTTCCTCCGTCTTCGCGGGCCTCGATTTCTTCATGATACTTGTGTTCGCCCCAGGGATTGGTCCAGTCTACAGTGCCTCCTCCTGGATTGTCAGGCACTCTGTTGTTGTATAGCTTGTGGTTGAATATGAGGATGCCGCTGCTCGATGGTCCGCCCAGAAATTTATGTGGCGAAAAGTAGATGGCATCAAGATATTCGTCTTTCACATTGGGGTGCATATCTATATCAATATATGGGGCCGAGCAGGCAAAGTCAACAAAACAATAACCACCTGCACGGTGCATCATGCCGGCAATCTCATGGTAAGGAGTACTTATGCCGGTCACATTGGAGCAGGACGTAACGGCTGCGATTTTTGTTTTGCGGTCCTTGTACTTTTCCAGAAGATCTTTTAACTGGGAAGGATTGACCAGTCCGGTACCATCAGGTTCCATAACCACCACTTCACCGGTGGTTTCGAGCCATGAAGTCTGGTTTGAATGATGTTCCATGTGAGTGACAAAGATGACGGGTCTTTCTTCCTTTTCGAGGCAGATCTTGTCCTGCCATTTTTCGTGGATTTTGAGTCCAAGTATTCGTTGCAGTTTGTTGACCACGCCCGTCATACCCGAATTGGAAGCTATGAGGATGTCTTTTTCGTCGGCATTGACATGCTTTTTAATGATGTGCCTGGCTTCTTTGTATGCCAGGGTCATGGAAGATCCGGTCACCGTCGTTTCTGTATGTGTGTTTGCCACGAAGGGATAAAACTTTTCGATTAGTGCCTTTTCTATAGGGCCATACATCCTGCCGCTTGCCGTCCAGTCGGCGTATATGATTTTCTTTTTACCATTGGGACCAGTAAACTCTTCGTTACAGCCGATGATATTTTGGCGATAAGCCGCAAAATATTTCTCAAGAAAAGAATCTGGTACTCTGGTCATATCACTGCCTTTATTTTGTTAATGAGTATCTGAGCTGTTTTTTCATCCCTGGCCTCAGCATAGATCCTTACTATGGGCTCAGTATTGGATTTTCGCATGTGCACCCAACCCTCTTCAAAATCGACTTTCAGACCATCGGAGTCGTTGATTTTTTCGTTGGTAAAGGCTGTTCTGATATTGCCAAAAATAGTGTCGAGATCCAGATCGGCTGAGAGTTCCATTTTGTCCTTGATGATGGTATATGCCGGATAAGTATTTTTTAGTGCAGTCATGGTCATTTGCCTTTCGGCCAATAAAGACAGAAAAACAGCAATGCCTGCCATAGCATCTCTGCCATAATGGAGATCCGGTATGATGACACCACCGTTGCCTTCTCCGCCTATCAGGGCATTTGACTTTTTCATTTCGTTGACTACATTTACTTCGCCAACGGCCGACGCACTGTAGGCGCCGCCATGTTTATGCGTGACATCGCTCAGGGCCCTTGTAGAAGACAGGTTTGAAACCGAATTCCCTCTTTCTCTGCCCAGGATGTAATCAGCTACCGCTACAAGTGTATACTCCTCCCCAAACATAGAGCCATCTTCACATACAAACGCCAGTCTGTCCACATCAGGATCAACAGAAATTCCGAGGTCGGCCTTCAGGGATTTTACCGTTTCTGACAGTTGGCTCAAGTGGGCCGGCAGTGGTTCTGGATTGTGGGCAAAATGTCCGAAATTATCATTGTTTATCAGCGTATAACTGACACCCAAAGCATCTAGCAAAGGCGGAACTGCAAGGGCCCCCGTGGAGTTGATACAGTCCACCACCACATTAAACCCTGATTGCCTGACGGCTTCTGTATTGACATGGCGGTAGGCTATGATTTTATCGATATGCAGCTTGATGCTGTTTTCCATGGTGGAACAAGTACCCAGATTATGAACCTCGGCGTAGCTTATATCTCCGTTAGCAATGATGTCGATGATCCTTTGTCCGTCGGCTGCAGAAATAAACTCGCCCTTTTGGTTGAGGAACTTAAGTGCGTTCCATTGGCCGGGGTTGTGACTGGCAGTAAAAATGATGCCTGCTCCTGCCCCGGTTTCAGGTACCATCACTTCTACGGTGGGTGTGGTAGAAAGGCCCAAGTCCACCACATCTATACCCATGGCCAGCAGGGTATGAATGGCTATGGAACTTACGATGGATCCGCTGAGTCGTCCGTCTCTGCCTACAACAACTCTGGTGGGTGCATTTTGCTCTTTTATCCATACTGCAAGAGCGGCAGTGCAATCCACTACATCTGCAGGGGTAAGGTTATCTCCCGCTTTTCCTCCTATGGTTCCCCTTATTCCTGATATCGATTTTATTAACGTCACGTATCTCTGTTTTCAAGCGGTAAAATTAGCTCATTTTATTATTTGTTGGTCTAAAATCCTGACTGAGTTGCTGTCGGGACACAAGTTTTTATTCATACTATTATTGGCCAGTGACTGTAATTCACTATCATTGTATCCTCAAACGCCAAAAAAATGGAAATAGTGTACAGGACCGCGGTGACCGAAGATGAACTCAGCCAGATTATCCGTTTACAGGGTAAAAACCTTAGACATACCCGTAGTGCCGAAGAAGAGAGTGACCAGGGCTTTGTGACAGTGCAGCATGACCTCGGTCTTTTACAGGAAATGAACGACGCTGAAAAACATGTTGTAGCCATGGATGGGCATACGGTAGCCGGATATGCACTGGCGATGGTACGAGCATTTAAAGCGAGGATTCCAATACTTGCACCCATGTTCGATTTACTCGAAAACATCACCGTAGAAGGCGAAAGGGTCGGTGACAGCGACTTTATCGTCATGGGACAGGTATGTGTTGCACAGGAATACCGGGGCAAAGGCATATTTCAGGGACTTTACCGGCATTATTTTGAGCTCTACAAACCCAAGTACGGCTGGGTCATCACGGAGGTAGCTGCCAGAAACACCCGGTCGCTGAGAGCACACCTCAATGTCGGTTTTAAAGAAATATACAGATATGACGAACCGGGCATGGAAGAGTGGGTAGTTGTCAGGTATTGATTGGAAAATGTACCTTGGTAAATGATTTATATTCAACAGAATTTTATATGAATATTCCGGAAAACTTTAAAAATCTGTGGCTGGCAGTCTTTTTTATCTTAGCTTCTGGTCACGTGATAGGGCAAAACCCATTGTCATGGGAAAAATACCTGCCAAAGGCCCGCAAGCTGGCCCATAAATACATCATTGCCGATGGTCATGTGGATTTGCCTTATCGTCTCAAAGTTTCCAACTTCCGGCTGGAGAAACAATATTCCGGCATACCATACCAGTCTGACGAGGGAGATTTTGACTTTGTACGTGCCCGCAAAGGTGGACTTGATGCTCCATTTATGTCTATTTATATTCCATCAAAACTGCAGGAAACAGGCGGTGCCCGTGAGCTTGCAGACAGTCTCATCAATATGGTGGAATATATAGCGACATCCAATCCGCAGTATTTTCAGCTGGCCAAAAGCCCTTCAGACGTAAAAAAAGCATTTAAAGCTGGTAAGATAGCACTGCCTATGGGTATGGAGAACGGAGCACCTGTGGAAAACGACCTAACTTTGATCCCTTATTTCAGAAAAAGAGGTATCTCATACATCACTCTGACCCACGCCAAAGACAATAAAATTTGTGATTCGTCATACGATACCACCCGTACCTGGGGCGGATTGAGCCCTTACGGATACAAAGTGGTAAAACAGATGCAAAAAGAAGGCATCATGATCGACATTTCACATGTTTCTGACAGTACCTTTTACCAGGTAGTACGGGACGTAAGAGTGCCAGTGATTGCTTCTCACTCATCATGCCGCAAATTTACCCCGGGTTTTGA
>JAKQGD010000519.1 GCA_029573365.1 Bacteroidota bacterium
TATTGGATTCCAAAGCCCCTACGAGTTCCTCCTTACAAGAGGAACGGACATGCATGTTCTTTCCTCTTGTAAGCCTTGTTTTGGGCACCAAAACAAGTTTATTTAAGTTTTTATTGTGTCCAATTAATTGCGTTTAAGACAAATTGTTCAATTGGTGAATTGTTGAATTGGTGAATTGTTCAATTGTTAATTGTTTTGATAAATCAACCGTATCATTTGGTGTGACGGATACTATATCATAGATTTGCTTATTGTTAACCATTAAAAATCATTTTATGAAAAATTTATTATTTATTGTAATGATCCTGACAGCTCTTTGTAATGAAAGTTTTACGCAAGCCAGTTCTACAGATTTTACCCGCAAAGGCAAATTTATTGTTGAGGCCGGTTATAATTTAATAGGTGGGATTACCAGCGGAACAGGCATAAGCCTGCTTTCAGACGAAGGAACAACGCTTTATGCAGTAGGTTTTGATATGGGTACTTTTCTCACTGAAAAGTTAGCTCTGAAGGGCAATCTGTCGATTTTGGGGATTGAGGGTGACAATATATTAAGTCTTGGTATTGGACCTAAATATTACATTGCAAATAAAATACCGATAGATGCTAGTATAGGTTTTCTTAATGTTAGCGACAGTAATACCATAAAATTTGGTGCAGGAGTAGGTTATGCAATCAAGCTCGCAGACAATATACTTCTGGAACCCAATGTCAACATAAATATATTTGAGGATTCGAATTTGTTTGGATTTAAGGCAAGTTTTGTTATGTTGCTGTAAGAGGCATTTCCTCATTTTTAAAGCTAACGTGTCTAGGCTGCCAGTAGATCACAGTCATGTAATGCCGGAAGAAATTTTAATAAATCACAGACTATCCAGATAAAATTGCTTTAGTTTGCGACCTGAATTCTGTTAATGGAGGACAATCCGTCAAGCGGAAAAAATAAAAACGGAACATCATGGCAAGTAAAAAAATCAGCCTGTCGTCCCTGTGTGTGAGGGAATTTGAAGACAATGTAAGCACCAGGCCTCACCAGCTACCGATCTATGCTACCTCATCATTTGAATTTGATTCGATAGAGCAGGGCATCGAGATATTTACCGGCAAAAGGCAGGGGCACGTTTATGGCAGGTATGGCAATCCTACCATCGATACGGTCAGCACCAAGCTCGCCCAGCTGGAAGCCTATGGCACAGGACTCAATGCCTATGGATATCTGACCAGTTCCGGTATGTCGGCGATAGCCACTGTGGCCCTGTCTCTGCTAAAAGCGGGTGATACCATCCTGACACAGGAAGACCTGTATGGCGGCACGACTGAGCTGCTAAATAAGGTGCTGTCGCAGAGCGGTATAAAGACCCTGTATACCGACCTCAACGAAACCGATGCAGTAGAGCAGTTGCTGACAAGCGACCGGTCAATACGCATGATTTATTTTGAAACCCCTGCTAATCCTACCCTCCGATGTATAGACATCAGGCAGATGGCGAGGCTAGGTAAAAAGTATGGTGTTTTTACGTGTGCTGACAATACTTTTTGTACTCCCTTGTTGCAGCAGCCATTGGCTCTGGGTATAGACTATGTGATACACAGCACTACCAAGTATCTCAACGGACATGGGAACTCCATAGCCGGGGTCATTATCGGACACGATGAGCAACACCGTAAAAAGATCTGGACGACACTCAAGCTGCTAGGTACCACCTGCAATGCCTGGGACGCCTGGCTTATAAACAATGGCCTGAAGACACTTGCCCTTAGGATGCAGAAACACTCAGAAAACGCCATGTCCGTGGCGACCTTTCTGGCGGGACACTCCAGGGTGAGAAAAGTCAATTACAACGGACTTAAAAACCATGCTTACCATGAGACTGCGGCATCGCAGATGAAGGCATTCGGCGGTATGCTCAGCTTTGAAGTGGATGGCGACCTTGCATTTACACTCGGGGTGATGAACAGGATGCAATTCTGTACCCTGGCCCCTACCCTAGGCGATGTAGACACCCTGGTACTACATCCTGCCACAAGCTCACACCTCAACATAGACAAGGCACAAAGAGAAAAAAGCGGCATCACCGACGGCCTGATCAGAGTATCCGTGGGAATAGAAGACAGCAACGACATTATTGATGACCTGGACCAGGCTCTCAACGGCCAATAAACCCAAATAAATACCCAGCATAAACACATGCAGAAACCCATCGTTAAAAAATCAACCATTGAGATAGAAATCGGCCTCAATGCCGACAAACATCCTGAAACCATACACTGGAAAACAAGCGATGATCCGGGATCAGTGGGTCCGCAGGAATGCAAGGCCATGTTGTTGTCATTGTTTGACAAAAGTCACCTGGACACTCTTAAAATAGACCTGTGGACGACAGAAATGCAAGTGGCAGAGATGGACAGATTTATGTTTCATACTCTGAGGTCGCTGGCAGATACTTATTACAAGGCTACCAATAATCTCACCCTATGCAATGACATGCAGGCCTTTGTAGATTATTTTGGCAAACAGACAGGCATCATACCACCTGAAGACAAGCAATAATACAGGATTTAAAAAACCGGATACGGCAATTGACGTAAGTATATATTAAAAATTTTTTTAATAATTTTTACATATTATTTTTTTTTAAAATATTAATTTCTACATTTGCACAGACGAAACAACCAAACAACCAATCTGAATTGTCCATGTGCAGCATCGTTACAAAAAGATTTATAGACTGTATAGAAAAATTAAAGGAAAACAGCGGCATCAAATCCGTGCGTCAGTTTGCCCTCAGTCTCGATTACCATCCACAAAACCTCAGTGATCTGATGAAACAAAAAAGGGATGTAACCATAGACCTGATAAAAAAAGCCACAGAAACTTTCAGATTAAATCCCACATATGTTTTTACAGGCGAAGGACCTATGTTTCTCGATGAGGAAGCACCAACATATACCGAACCTGAATTACATAAAGCATCGCTCGAGAAAATAGTGTATGTACCTACATCGGTGCATGCCGGATATGCAGAGCAATTTAGAGACCCTGTATTTTTGGAAGAGCTGGTGAGTTTTTCGCTGCCCGATTATAGATTTCAACACGGACTGTACCGGTGTTTTGACATATCTGGAGACAGCATGGAACCCTCTCTTTTTGCAGGTGACAAAGTAGTTTGTTCGTATGTAGACCACAACAACCTTTACAGTTCGATACGTAACAACCATGTCTATGTAGTAGTGATGGATGGGGCACTTGTCGTAAAAAGAGTCGTCAACAGGTTGCGTGAAAACCGTACTTTAGAGCTGGTGTCTGACAATAGTTATTACGATCCCTACGAGATATCAGCCGAAGACATCCGCGAGGTGTGGCACGTAGAAGTTAAAATCTCACCATACCTGCCTTCGCCGACAAACATACGCAATGCCTTCCATGAAGAAATGGACGATATGAAACGTACTGTGGACCAGCAGTCCAGATCGATACAGATGCTTAATCAGACGCTGGAAAAACTGTTGAGGCAAAACAGAGCCACTGTATAAACCAGGATAAGTTTTATTCCCATAAATAAAAAACCCCTTTATCGAGGGGTTTTTGTTTTTAATGCCATTTCGGATCAATCGAGGTGGTCAGAAATTTTTTTAAGGATAAACCTCTTTTTACCTTCTTTGTCTGTCCACTCCAGGGTATCCTGGCCTGTCCACCTATATGTTTGACCCTGATCTGCGGTGTACATGCCGTCATTGCTTTGGTCAGAATAAAATTTGTACCACCGGGCATCGTCTTCAAGCTTGGCTTTGAGTCCGTCCCTGGTGTCCAGGATGTAGACTTTGCGTCCTGTACCTTC
>JAKQGD010000521.1 GCA_029573365.1 Bacteroidota bacterium
CGACAACCGGCACTAATATGCCGTTGTTGTTTTATTTCAAACGGACAGGCAACAAAAGTTATTTCTACTCCCGAAGTGGTTATGGACTTGTTGTAATTTTGTATACCAAATAACCCAATTTTGAAGACACAAACATTGTTAAAAAAAGTGTATGACACCCTGTTTTCGACAAGAGCCGCGGGAATGTATCTTCTGTTTTTTGCCATAGCTATAGGCGTCGCCACATTTATAGAAAACGATTTCGGGACCTCATCGGCCCAGAAACTGGTCTTTCGCACCAGGTGGTTTGAAGTCCTACTCTTCCTTTTTGGGGCCACCATAATAGCCAATATTTTCAGATTCAGACTAGTACAACAAAAAAAATGGGCCCAGCTTATTTTCCATGCAGCCATTATTGTGATTCTCATTGGCTCAGCCATAACAAGATACAGCGGATATGAAGGCATGATGCACATCAGAGAAGGAGGTACCTCAGACTACTTCCTGTCTGCAGAAAACCACCTCAATTTCCAGGTAATAAAAGACGGCAAATCCTATTCGTTTGATGAGGAGGTTTTGTTTGCAAGTCTCGGAGCCAATAAATTTGACCGAGATTACCAGACAGGCAGCGATGTATGGAACGTAAGGCTCAAAGATTTTATACCCAACCCTGCAGAAAAACTCGAAGATGACCCTGCAGGCCGTCCCATGATGAAAGTGGTAATTGCAGGTCGGAGTGGCAGAGAAGAGTATTTTTTAAGTGCCGGTGACAGGGCAAATATCGGAGGTGTAAATTTCAACTTCAGTGAACAAAACATACCAGGGGCCTTTAATGTACAAATGAAAAATGATAGCCTGTATTTTATGTACGACCGGCCGGTCATTCAGACTGTCATGGCTACTCAAAAGACGGACACCATCGTACCGGGCAACCTTTTACCTCTGAGACTAAGATCCATGTACAATACCGGGTCGGCAGGTTTTGTTATCGGTGACTTTAAGTCTAAGGCCAGGGTTACAATTACGCCCGGCGACCGCAAACTCAAAAACGAATCAGAAGCCGGCCTCGTGCTCGAAGTGATGAGAAACGGACAAAAAAAAGAAATAATGGTCATCGGCCAGAAAGGCTTGGAAGGCAATCCCGCCGCGGTTGATTTCGGGGACACCCGCATGTCAGTGGCTTATGGTGCCAAAAGGATACAGGTGCCCTTCGCACTGGCTCTTAGGGATTTTATCATGGAAAGATATCCCGGAACCGACAATCCCTCTTCCTATGCTTCGGAGGTGACTGTCAAAGACCCCGCCCACGGAACAGACATGCCTTTCAGAATCTATATGAACAATATCCTTAACTACGGCGGATATCGCTTTTTCCAGTCTTCATTTGACCAGGACGAACAAGGCACCTACCTGAGTGTCAACCATGATTTCTGGGGTACGTGGGTGTCCTATCTTGGCTACTTTTTACTGACGCTGGGTATGGTTATGACCTTTTTTACCAAAAACAGCAGGTTTTCAACCCTCGCCAGGCGACTAAGAGAGATGCATCAGAGCACAGCTGTAAAAACTATAATAATCATCGTCACAGCCATGACCTTCCTGCCCGGTGAGTTGCAGGCACAGGATGTAAATGCACCGACGGTTTCTCCCGAAATGGCAGAAAAATATAGCAAAATCCTGGTCCAGGACCACAGAGGCAGATTCAAACCTCTTAACACGCTTTCTGGAGAAGTTGTAAGGAAACTCTCACGCAAAGAGACATTTGGAGGCCTCAATGCTGACCGTATATTTTTGTCCATGATGCTTTATCCGGCCGAGTGGGAAAAAGTAAGATTTATATACAACGGCGGCCATCCGGGAATACAGTCTGCCCTGGGCACCACAGAAAAGCTGGTCAGCTACCGTCAGTTTTTCGATGCCGATGGCGAATATCTGCTCAGGGACCTTGTGAGGCAAGCCCAGACCATGAATCCCAAAGACCAGGGAACCCTCGAAAAAGCAGCTATCAAGCTCGACGAAAAAGTCAATATCGCCAATATGGTATTTTCAGGCAGGCTGCTTAAAATTTTTCCGGTGCCGCAGGACGAATCAAACCGGTGGGCTTCCATTGCAGACATGCAGGAAACAAGGTTTCCATATGAAGACATGAATAAGGAATATACCGGCTTCGCCACCACTCTCATGGCTGTCAAAGAGGGTAACCTGACATCAACAGATCAGGCCATAAACTCACTGACAGCTTATCAGACACGACACAGCGGCTCCATCCTGCCATCATCATCAAAAATAAATGCAGAGCTGCTGCTCAACAAACTGGATGTCTTCGGCAGGCTCAGAAATATTTACGCCTTGTTTGCCCTCATCTACCTGGGTATATTTTTTTATTCGGTATTCAAGCCGGAAAAGGACTTCAGCCTTATTACAAAGTACGCATTGTGGATATTTCTGGCTTTTTTTGTCTTGCAGACTTTTGGCCTGGGCCTGAGATGGTACGTTTCAGGACGGGCACCTTGGAGCAATGGCTACGAATCCATGATCTATATATCCTGGACCACAGTGCTTGCGGGGCTGATTTTTGCCCGCAAATCATTGGGCGGCATGTCTGCCACTCTCGTGCTTGCAGCTACCATCCTTCTTGTAGCGGCTATGAGCTGGCTTGACCCCGAGATTACACCGTTGGTACCGGTGCTACGCTCCTACTGGTTGACGATACACGTTTCGCTGGAAGCAGGTAGTTATGGCTTCCTCATGTTGGGGGCCGTTATAGGTATGCTCAATCTGATTTTGATGATCCTCGCACGTACTGAAAACAAGGACCGCATCTACCGTACCATTAAGGAACTTACCATCATCAGCGAAATCACCCTGCTCGGAGGGCTGATTATGGTGAGTGTAGGCACTTACCTCGGTGGTGTATGGGCAAACGAATCCTGGGGCCGGTACTGGGGCTGGGACGCAAAGGAAACCTGGGCTCTTGTGACCATCCTGGTGTATTCCTTCATTCTTCACATGAGGTTTATCCCTGGTCTTCAGAGCATCTTTGCCTTTAATTTCGCATCGCTTTTTGGCTTTGCCACCGTAATCATGACCTATTTTGGAGTCAATTATTATTTGTCCGGCCTGCATTCCTATGCAGCCGGTGATCCCGTGCCCATACCTCCTGCCGTATACATCACTGCCCTGATATTAGCTGTGATAAGCTTCTTTGCCTACGTTAAGTTTAAAAAAATAAAAGCCTCGGAATGATTTGCCGATTGGTTGATTTTCCGGTTTTAGTTTCTTTTGGGGTTTTGCTCCCTTTGGCTATCGGGATGGTGTTTGGGTTTTAGGTAAAGTCAAAGTTGAAATCGTTTTCTTAGTTGGATATAAATAGTTACAAAAAAATTCAACACCGTAAATATGGAACTCAGTATATTTGCATTCTGTACGTATAAATTATAAATATATGGCCAATTATACATCCAGTTTGCCTGAAAGCTTGTTGATTCGTCTGGCAGAAATGGCCCAAAAACTAAAAGTACCCAAAAATCAAATTATTGAGCATGCATTGAATAAATACCTGACAGAGGTGGAGCGACAGATGTATATCCGCTCTTTCAAACAGTTGGCAGGAGATGAAGATATTTTGGCCTTAGCTGAAGAGGGAATGGATGATTATATTACTTTACTGGAAGATTGGGATGCTAAAAGGTGAAATATGGATGGCGAACCTCAATCCAAATAAGGGTAAAGAGCAAAGTGGCCAGAGACCTGTGGTAATCATCAGTGGCAATGCAATGAACAGTCATTTTGACATGGTCATTGCCTGCCCATTATCAAGCAAAATAAAAAATTTCATTGGAAATGTAATCCTAGAGCCATCAAAGTCCAATGGATTGTCGTTAAGATCTGAGATCCTTGTATTTCAGATTAGAGGTATTTCGAAAATCAGACTCCAGAAAAGATTAGGCCAAATTGATAGTACCGAGATGGTCCTGATTGAAACAAACCTTGATAAAATATTGAAATATTAATATGTAATCTGGGTATTTGAGCTTAAGTCCTGCAAATTTGAGATCCTGTGATTTCGAAAATTTAATCTGTATTAAATTTGGCTCCACATACCCAATGGACAAATATCCATATCAGTTGCCGGCATTTTCCACAATGACATCGTATCTGTAACCGGCACCAAAGTCTTTGTCTACGGCGACAGTTCCGCGAAGGGTAACCTCGCTGCCCAACGGTACCGCCATACTTGTTGTAAGGGTAAGGTCGAGCTTTTTGCCGTCCATTTTAGAACCGTCGTCGAGGTGGATCCAGTTGCGTCCCATGATGCCATTGTTTACCTTGATGACCTTGCCGCTGACCGTTACTTCCTGACCATTATACTGGCTCTTGTTTTTAAAAAGCTCAGAGATTTTTATCACCTTGCCGGTTGCAGTCGGGGGGGCGGTTACCGAGCCAGGAGCCTGGGTTGCCGGAGAACCACTACCTGTGGTCAGGTTCCCCCCAGGATGCTGCGATGCATCGATGATGTGGCTTATTAGATAAATGGTGTCAAAAGTCCTTTTGAATTCCACGCTTTCAAAATTGGTCTTCATCAGTCCGTCTTTATACAAGTAGGTGCCCCCTTTTTGTGCCTCGGTTTTTGCAGTGGCTATCCAGAAGGTCCTGTTTCCTTCCGAGACACGCAAATAAGTATACCTCTCAGCCTGCAATATTTCCTGGGCCACCACCTGATGTACACCTCCTGCAGTTGCTCCCTGTTGCTGCGAAGTGGTCCCGCTCTGATCAGCTGACAGTGCCGCTGAAGGAGTGACGGCCTGTGGCACTTCGTCTGCTGCGATGACTTTGGGTTTTGAATCGCATGACAACATCATCATAGCAATCAGGGCTACATATATATTCCGGATCATTTTTGT
>JAKQGD010000529.1 GCA_029573365.1 Bacteroidota bacterium
ATGCTTCAAAAGAATTTCCCTGCAAAAAATGTCAAAGCATTCTGCGAAGAGAACAACCTGGTGCATACCAAACATGCGGATATGTTAAAAATATTGGAATACTGTTTCAGGTAACGCCCATTGATAAACACTTCCTTTGGCAGGCGGTTCTATATAGAGAAAGGAGGGTGTATTATGAAAGCGGAAAAATGGCAAAAGGTTGCCTCCTATCAGGAAAAGCGGACGGACCAGGTGGTACGCTGCCATTTGTGCCCCCATCGTTGTGTACTACTTCATGCCCGGTCACCGCAGGATGCCTGTTTATTTTGATATCCTTTCCACTCATACCTCGTCTGTTTGCCTATAGAGGTATTTATATAACAATCGGCAACCCGGGTTTGATTTTGATTAATCCCACGACGTATTTAGCTTTGGGCAATTTGTAAATGAGGTGAACAAGTGTCCAGGAGGTGATAAATACAATGGATGCCGAAACCGGAATCTGTAAATAGACCGGCGTACCTATTTCCACGGCAATCAGGTAAGCCGGACCTACAAAGAAGTAGTGGCACATATACATACCAAAGCTGCATTTGGCAATGCTGGCAAAAATAGCGATCGCCTTAGCCGAGGTAAGCCGTATTTTCTGTACAAAGAGAAACACAGCCACCGTCATCAACACGGTATTAAGCGAACAGTAGGTCCAGAAAAGCTCCAGTCCGGCATTGGTCACATCGGGATTGGAGCTCATGGTGCGGAATCCTTTAAACGTAACAAAATAACCAGCAGCAAACATGGGCACAGTGATAAGCAATGTTTTGGTCCACGACCAGTCATTCCCTTTCTTCAAATAATGACCCAGCAGCAGGTAACCGTTAAAGCCGGCAAAGTAATACAGCATGCCGAATTGATTCCAGTCGCAGGTACCCAGCACAAACTGAGATACAAACTCCTGTACATAGGGCAGGATAAGCGTTACACCCCATAAGCCCAGGAAAAGGCGCTTCGAACGGTCGGATGCTTTCTCTATCCAGGCAGAAAAGACAGGCATATACAGGTACAGACCTATCAGCAGGTAGATATACCACATGGGGCAGGCAAACATGTTGAAGTTAACAGGAATCAGGGCGATGGCTTTCAGTGCGTCCATCAGCGAGGCCGAAGGTTCGCCGCCCCAGGGGAAGAATACAGTCACCAGCTGGGCCGATCCGCCTGCAAACTGGATAAACCACGGGGCAAGGTTGAATAATACGGACCAGACCAAAAAAGGATAAAGCACCCTCGAAATCCGTTTTTTATAAAAAGAGCCCATCTCCTGTTTAACAGGCAGCAGCAGCAAACCGGTCATCATCACAAACAGAGGTACGCAAGCCCGCACCAGAGAGCCGAATGCCGATCCCCATAAATTAAAATCCGGATTGGTCCGGGCCTCTACCGAAGCATTGAAAGGATCGGCACTGTGACTGATCAGAACCATAAAGATGGCAACAAAGCGAAGTACATCCAGCCATACGATATGCGGACGCTGATTTAAATTAGATGAGGTCATTTCCTGTAATTTATGTGTGTAATAACTTAATTAGGCGTGAAACGCGACGAAACTACTTAAAATCCGGAATAATAAACTTATTTTTGT
>JAKQGD010000544.1 GCA_029573365.1 Bacteroidota bacterium
ATAGTCGGGTAGAGTCAGTTGGTCGATAATGGAAGTGCAGAGGTAGTTTGAATACTATTGATAAGAGAAAGGATAATTAGGTTAGTCAGGATGTTGATTTGTTAGATCAGAGTAGGTATTGTCTGAGGTTTGTTGGGATAAGCCAGCTGGGTATTTTGTTTGAGACAGAGCGAAGTTGCTGTGGTCATTGGGTGACGCAAGAGAGGTTATGTGGGATGTTTGGGATGTTTATGATGGTCTTGGTCGGGAGAGTTTGTCTGAGGTTTTGATTGGGCGTTTGGGATGGATGATGTTGTCAATTGTGGTGTTCTATAACGTCATCAGGGAGATATAGTTGCTGGTCATATAATGGATTGTTGTTTGTTTCGGCTTGGTGCTTGTTCGGCTTGTGATTGTGGTTTTTAAGGAAGTTGTACAGCCATATCTAAAAAATATACAGCTTATCCTTGTTAGTCCTAGCTTGCCTGCCTCTCTCTCCCTCCCTTTTTGGGGGGGCAGCCTGGAGGCTGTGCATCTCCAGCCTGGCACCGAAAAATCGACGGTGTCAAAAAACTGACACGTCAAAAAATTGACGGTGCCAAAATCGCACTGTCAAAAATCTGCCATTATGGTAATTATACCACAAGGTGCGAATTTTGTCAAGTGCCTGCAATACGCCCTGTGCTTTTGGGCTGGTTTGGAAATACGCCCCAGAGATTGGAGAGAAAGAAGAAATAGTTGCTTGGTGCCTCCAAAAAAGTTTTTCCTGCTTTGAAAATTGACCCGAAATTTCCGGAATGTATATAGTGTCCGAAGTTGATAAGGAGGTATTTATGACTCAGCTCAGAGGTTTGCTGGTAGGACAGGGGCAGCCTATGGCTGTCGAGGTGTCGTCTGACTTGTTGACTGACGACGTTCGCTTCTGGTCGGACGAGATTGTTTTGATCTCTACCGACATGGGGCAGGTCGCTCTGTCTGTGGACGATCAGGGACGTTTCGTTTCTCTCCTTTCCGGCTCTGAGGAGTTCTTGTTACATGCGCTTTGAGTCCTTGTGGCAGCCTGCTTGGGCGGGCTGCCGCCCCTCAAATCTTGACTAGGGGGGCATTATAGCACCGGGGGCGAGTTGCGTGAGGACATGCCCAGGCGCAGCGCGGTGCCTTATCGTGTCAGAGTCATTCCTCGCGCCTATCTTGTCATGTCAGATTGATGTTGAGTCGTTCTGGCAGCCTGTTTAAGGCAGGCTGTCTTTTTATTTGTTTTTTGCGCAGCAATACGCCTCGTTTTTTGTTTGGCTTTGTGGCAGCGTGCTTGGGGCTGTTGACTTGCAACGCATGTTGTGATACAATATTATCATACCACTTCGGGAGGCATACATGAGCAGCAAGATTCAG
>JAKQGD010000549.1 GCA_029573365.1 Bacteroidota bacterium
TTCGCTGTTAATGGAATTGATGGAGTACACCTTTACTTTGCCGGATTCAATATAGCTTGCTATGGCATCAATCAATAAAAACCTCTCGTATTCTAGATAGTCGGCAGCTGCCGTCGGAAGCAACAAGATAGCGGGCCCAAAATGGCCATACTCTACAATTTCCATCTGCCTCTGTAGTGTGGGGCTGTACCATGATTGAATCTCTCTGTGCATCCTTATCTATATTTAGTGCAAATAAAGTTATAATAAGGCATTCAGAAAAATACCCGCCTAAAAAAATCAGCAATTACATCAAACGATTACTTCATGGCTGCGGTAAACTCGGGAGAATCAGGCTTAATTTTGGAAGCAAAAAAATGGATAAGTTTTCCATTTTCGTCTATGAGGTACTTACAGAAGTTCCAGCTAGGTTCCTGACTGTTCCATCCGTTTTGAGCAGGGTCTGTAAGCCACTTGTAAACTGGATGGGCGTCTTCTCCTTTGACATCCACTTTTTCAAACAAGGGGAAGGTCACGCCGTAGTTTTTCCTGCAGAAGGTGGCAATCTCGGCATCTGTACCAGGTTCCTGACCCATAAACTGATTGCACGGAAATCCGAGGACCACATACTTATCCTGGTTGGCTTTGTAAAAAGCCTCCCAGTCAGAATACTGTGGCGTGTACCCGCATTCTGAAGCCACATTCAGGACGATGATCTTTTTACCCTTAAATGCATCCATTGATACATCTGTGCCATCGATAGCTTTTGCTTTCAGACTGTAAAAGGACGCTTTTTTCCCTGTGGTGTCGCTGATGTTGGTTGCGGGAGCAGAGGTGACTTTATTGGCATTAAAACATGAAGCGAGCCATGTGGCTATCCCTGTTATAAAAACTAGAAAATACTTTTTCATTTTAACTGTCATTAAATATTAATCAATAAAAAAGTGAATGGCTGACCGCCAAAGGAGGATTAACACCAGGATAGAAATAATGTTCTCCATACCGTGTCAAAGGGGGGTTTTAGTTTTTACCTGCCTTTTTTTCCTGTTCTTTCTCGAGCTTTTTAAAGTAGCCCTTAAAAAACCAGTTGTGTTTCAGGGCTTCCAGGTTTTCATTGAGCTTGACTCCGGCGTCATTTATTTTCATGAGGGCAGAATCAAGGCTGCTCACCGTATGGTCAATCTTTGTGACCAGTACTGGATCGTTTGACAGGAAATTTATTGCACCCTCTCCTTTTCTTATATTGGTTATCGTAGAATCTGCGTTGCCTATCAGACCATTAACATTATCCATGACCTTAACCAGCTGTTTGCTTGATCTTTCGAGGTTGGCAAGGGTTTGCCTGATGGTTACCGGCAAGGTGGTGTCCCTGAGAGTGCCGACGATATTGTTGTTTTTATCCAGGCTGGTTATCAATCTGTTGAGTTTAGTCAGTGTGGCATGTGACGCTTCGGTGGTATGTCTTAGGTGGTGTATGGTTTCCTTGAGGTCGGTGGTGATGGTTGTGTCCTTGATCATGGAGCCAATGACACCTTTACCGCTGGATATTTCGCGGGTGATTTTAAGCAGCTCGGCAGTGAGCAGAGCGGCATTTTCGTTTGTGACGCTCAGGGTGGTGAGCATTTCGTCTGTCCTGACTCGAGCGAATGACATGATGGTATCTCCTGCTTTTACAGCCAGGCCTGATGATGAGCCGGGCAGAATGTTTACAATCATATTACCTACGAGGCCGTCGGTGGTGATGATGGCATGGGCATTTTTCCTGATGTGGGGCAGGATGTCATTTTTTACTCCAAACCTGACCACTATAATAGTATCAGAAACCATGCTAATCTCCTTAACAGAGCCGACATTGATACCCGAATACCGGATGTTGTTGCCGGGCCTGAGCCCATTGATGTCGTGAAAAACCGCATACAACTGAGAGGAATTGCCAAACATACTTTGTTTTTGTCCCACAAAGTATACGGCAGCAACCAGAAGAGCTGTGCCTGTGATGACAAACAATCCGAGTCTGATATTTCTTGCCACTGATTTTTCCATGACTTAAGATTTAAAGAAGGCCTGCACCTTAGGGTCTGTCGAGGCATCCAGCTCCGCAAACGTTCCTTCTGCATAGTTTATGCCATCTACCAGAAGGATCATCCTGTCAGATATAAACCGGGCACAGTCCACATCGTGGGTTATAATAATGGATGAGGTCTTGTATTTTTGTTGAACTGATTTCATTAGTAATACGATTTCCTTGGATGTGATGGGATCGAGTCCTGTTGTAGGTTCGTCATAAAGGATAATTTTAGGTCTCAAAATTAGTGTGCGGGCAAGAGCCACTCTACGCTTCATGCCACCGGAAAGTTCTTCGGGCATAAGGTCTATGGCGTGAGCGAGGCCTACACTTTCAAGGGCCTCCAGGACCAATGGCGTGGCGTCCGAAAAATGGCCCATTTTCTCAACGTGCCTACGCAGCGGAAACTCCAGATTTTCACGTACAGTCATTGAGTCATACAAGGCACTTCCCTGAAAGAGGAAGCCTACTTCTGTTCTGATTTCGTTAAGTTCATCTTCGGTTACATTTTCCATATTCCTGCCCATGATATTTATGGTTCCTTCGTCGTGGGTTTCCAGCCCTATGAGACACTTTATCATGACAGATTTGCCTGACCCTGACTTGCCCATGATGACCAGGGTCTCTCCTTCGTACAGGTCCATGTCAAAGCCATTAAGCACATGATTCTTGCCAAAAAACTTTTTGAGTCCCCTTATGGTTATGACCGCCCGGCGGCCTTCGGTTACAGACTTTTTGTTCATATCAGTAAAATATATCCGTGACCATAACAGCTATAAAGTCCAGCACAAACAACAACATGGAAGTCTCTACAACTGCAGTGTTTGCAGCCACACCTACCCCGGCGGTGCCGTGCTTGCAGTAATAACCGCGATAGCAACCTACGAGCCCTATGGCAAATCCAAAAAAGAAGGTTTTTAAGGTAGAAGGAATCAGGTCAACAAAATCCAGCGACAGAAAAACTTCATCAAAAAAATACCTGAAGGAAACATCTCCCTTGGTGTTTTCGACAAGAAAGGAGCCGAAAAGGGCTATGGCATCACTCATTACTACAAGCAAAGGAATCATCAGTGTGGTAGCAAGAATCCTCGTTACTACAAGGTATTTAAATGGATTGGTACCCGAAACCTCCATGGCATCAATCTGCTCAGTCACCCGCATGGAGCCCAGCTCCGCTCCTATGCCCGACCCTATCCTGCCTGCACAGATAAGTGCAGTGATGATCGGACCTATCTCCCTAACTATCGAAATACTGACCATGGAAGGAATCCATGCCGAAGCTCCGAGGTCTAGCATTTTTGGTCGGGACTGAAGAGTAAATACGAGGCCTATGATAAATCCGGTTACTCCGACCAGAAGAAGGGATTTATTACCCATGTTATAACACTGCCTTAGCAACTCTCTACTTTCAAACGGCCTTCTGAATAACTCCCTGAAAAACCTCCCGGCAAAGGCAGACATCTCGCCTACCTCCTCGAGGTATTTTAAAATGTACTGCATTGATGTCCTGAAGAAACTCATTGTGTATGCAAGTGGTTTTCCGCAATAAAAATCGGACTTTTTCAGCAATTTAATACTGATAATGGTCACCTGGAAAGCTAATGAGGGTCAGGGGTAATGGTCCCGAGATACTGCTTTTCGCAATATTTTTCCCCGACAAGGGTAATAAACCATTAAAAAATGAAGTATCTTGGCTCACATAAACAAATTCATATTATGATTCAAAGGATTTTCGCTCTCACCATATGTTTTATGGCAGTTTTAGCGGTTTACGGACAGCAGTTTGATACGGAATATTTTAAAGCCATGAACTTCCGAAGCATCGGACCTGCTGGCATGAGCGGACGTATCACTGCCATAGATGTGGACCTTTCCAATCCGGAGAATTTTTGCAGGCTCAGCCTCCGGCGGAATGTGGCTTTCTGAAAACGGAGGCATAAGTTGGTCACCGGTTTTTGACGAACAGAATACCCTTGCCATCGGATCCATCAAAATAAATCAGAAAAACCCATCGGAAATATGGGTAGGTACCGGCGAGGGCAATCCCCGTAACTCCAACAACACAGGCAGGGGCATCTTCAAGTCTGTGGACGGAGGCAAGACCTGGAGAAACATGGGCCTTGAAAACACAAAAAACATCCACCGCATCATCATACACAGAGACAACCCTGACATCATCTTTGCAGCGTCACCCGGCTCGCCGTGGGGGCCCACCAAGGAAAGGGGCGTATACAAATCGACAGACGGTGGCAAAACCTGGAGAAACATCCTTTATACCAATGAGCTTACAGGAGCTGCTGATATGATCACTGACCCGGATAACCCAAACAAAATCATCGTGGCCATGTGGGAGCACCAAAGGGAACCCTGGTTTTTTAAATCGGGGGGCAAGGGCTCGGGACTGCACATAAGCCATGATGCCGGCGAAACTTTTACACGGATTACTGCCGATGACGGCCTACCTACAGGAGAACTGGGGCGTATTGGGCTTGCTATATCGCCATCAAAACCAAATATCTTGTACGCACTGGTAGAAGCAAAAGAAAACGGGCTCTACAAGTCCACAGACGGCGGTAAAAAATGGTCATTGGTTTCCACAAAAAACATAGGCGACAGACCTTTTTATTATTCCGAACTTTATGTCGACCCCAAAAACGAAAACAGGCTTTTTAACGTCTATACTTATCTCAGTATGAGTGAAGATGGTGGTAGGACCTTTGCCGAAATAGGAAACTATGGCAACGGAGTACATCCCGACCATCATGCTTTCTGGATACATCCTGACAATCCATCGTTTATCATTGATGGCAATGACGGAGGGCTGACCATATCCAGAGATGGCGGTAAAAACTGGTATTTTGCGGGAAACATTCCTGTCGGACAATTTTATCACATCAACACCGACAATGATTTTCCATACAATGTTTATGGAGGCTTACAGGACAACGGCTCGTGGGTAGGACCTTCTGCCGTGCTCAAAAACGGAGGCATAAGAAACCACGACTTCAGGGAATTGTATTTTGGCGACGGGTTTGACGTAGTGCCATTCAGAGCAAACAGCCGGTACGGATATGCCATGTCTCAGGGTGGCAATGTAGCCTTTTATGACAGGGAAACCGGCAGAAACAGATTTGTAAAACCCAACCATCCCAATCCGGATACCAAGCTCAGATTTAACTGGAATGCTGGCATAGCCCAGGATCCTTTCAGCGACTGCGGCGTATATTTTGGCAGTCAGTTCCTGCATTATTCTGACGATTGCGGGCAGTCGTGGGTCATCAAATCACCTGACCTCACCACCAATGACACCACAAAACAAAAAGCTGACAAAAGCGGGGGACTCACCATGGATGCCACCAATGCAGAAAACCATACCACCATTCTGGCCATAGCCCCCAGCCCGGTAAACAAAGATGTCATATGGGTAGGTACCGACGACGGCAATGTACAGCTGACCAGAGACGGCGGAAAAACGTGGGATAACCTGGCTAAGTCGCTCAAAGGTCTGCCTGCAGGCAGTTGGATACCACAAATACAGGTATCTCAAAAAAATGAGGGTGAAGCCTGGGTGGTAGCCAATAATTATCGCCGGAATGACTACACTCCCTATGTCTATCACACCACTGACCATGGCAAGTCCTGGACAAGGATTGCCGATGATAAAAAAATAGGTGGTTTCGTGCTGTGTATAGTACAGGACCACCTTGTACCCGAACTCCTGTTTCTCGGCACGGATGCCGGTTTGTATGTTTCATTTGACACAGGTGGCAATTGGCATCACTGGACCAAGGGATTTCCACAGGTGCAGGTAAGCGATATGAAGATACATCCGGTGCAACATGACCTGATCATTGGCACTTTTGGCCGGGCCATTTGGATACTGGATGACATCAATCCGCTGCGGGCCCTGGCTATAGATGGGCTTAAATCACTCCAAAAAGATATGATGACCTTTCCGACGTCAGCAGGATACCAGGTATCAACCAGGTCGGTAGATGGAGTGAGGTTTGGAGGACAGGGGGAATTCAAAGGTGCAAACAGGGCCTATGACCGTATCGCCATCAATGTCTGGAAAAAACCAGAGCCAAAAACAGATGCGGACACCGATAAAGGCAAGGATAAAAAAGATGACAAAGGAGCCAGGGCAACGGTTCAGATCTATGACGAAAGCGGTAAGATGATAAGAAGCTTTAAGCGTAAGCTTGAAAACGGACTCAACAGACTATCCTGGGGCATGGAGCAAGATGGCGTTTCGGCTCCCTCCAGAAACGAACCCAAAGAAGATGCTGACCTGCCGGGAGGTGCTGATGTACTGCCTGGCAAATACAAAGCTGTGGTAAGCTACAAAGGCAAAAAAGATTCTGTCATGCTGCAAGTAATGGCTGACCCCCGTATCAACCCGAATATGGAAGATATCAAAACCACGCACAAATACCTGGATGAATGTGACGTGCTCATGAAGGAAACCAAAAGTTCATACGACAAAATCCTGCAAGCCAGAAAATCTATGTCGCTGGTAGATAAAATCCTGGAAATGCAGCCCGACAGTATTTCAAAATTATATAAAGAAATGCACAAATCACTCAACACGAAACTGGACAGTCTTTCGAACCTTTTTATAAATCCTGAAAATGTCAAAGGCATACAACGCAACCCAGACCAGCTTAACAGCATGATATTTGGGGCCCGCGAGTACATCAACTCATCCTGGCCTGTACCCG
>JAKQGD010000567.1 GCA_029573365.1 Bacteroidota bacterium
TTCGCTGGATGTTCTGGCCAGTGTATTGTAATACTGATGGATGGGCAAAAGACAATCGTTTTTTTAATCTCACATCCGCACCCACTTACCAGCCCATCTTCTCCCATCACGATCACGAAGTTGTACCACATACATGCCCGATGGCCAGTCAAGTACATCGATGGTGACTGCTTCAAACTCATCATGATGTGCTGTATGTATCTGTCGTCCATGGATATCAATGATCTCAAGATCAAGTGGTAGCTGTACCTGATAAGGTAACTCGATTTGTAATGCATCATAGCCAGGATTAGGACTGATGATGAGTTGTCTCGTGATCTGCTCTAGGAGTAGTGGATCCTGAAATTGTTCATTGTTTATGAATGGGATCTTATGCTGCTGCTTTCAGGATTATTGCCCGCCATCAAACAACTCCAGGCAACTGTCTTCTTTGGCTCTCATGGTCATTTCCTCCTCAGGGGTCTTGTCGCTGTAGCCCATAAGGTGTAGCAGGCCGTGTACCATGACCCGTCTGAGTTCGTTTTCGAAGGTGTCCCCAAATTCAACGGCGTTTTCGAGTACGCGGTCCAGGCTGATGTACATATCGCCTTCCAGAACACTACCTTCGCGGTAGGGAAAAGTGATGATGTCAGTGTAGTAGTCGTGATCCAGATATCGTTTATTGATGTCGAGCAGGTACTCGTCATCACAGAAGATATACTGCAGCTGTTCGGCAGTTTTGTGTTCTTTTTGTATTACCTTGTAGAGCCACTGCCTGTAAGCATCTTCGTGCTCAGCCATGGGCAGCTTCGCGTCTCCCTCGGTATAAAAATTTATGGATTCCAATCCCGGTTGAGGTATTAATGTTCCCTTTTGATGTGCCTGCTTAACTCGAAGTACATCTCCACTGTGCGGCCGTTGTCTTCAAACCTGATATCGTCTGAGAGGGTCTTCATGATGTGTACACCACGGCCTCCGCAGCATTCGATGTTTTCCGGACAGGTAGGGTCGGGCAACTTGCTCGGATTAAATCCGCAGCCTTCGTCGGTGACGCAAAAGGTGAGTCCACGGTTTTTTTCCTGTACCTGTATGTGTACAAGCTTGTTTTCGTCGCAGTGGTTGCCATGGATGATGGCATTGTTTACGGCTTCTGTCAGGCTTATGAGTATATCTCCGTATTGCTCAGAGTTGAGTCCAAAATCGTACTCGAGCTTTTTGAGGTATGACTCTACTTCCAGGATGTTGTTGGGGTTAGAGGATATGGTAAGCATTCGATATTTCATTTTTTTGTAAAATCATAATTTAAAAACCAAATACTATGCCGACAATGATCTTCGGGGGTGGGTTGGTATGATTTGTGTCAGGTTACCCTCATTTTTTGGTTGTTTTTAATGATTTATAATATTCATCTACCAGTGTTTTGTAATAGGGTCTGAGAGAGGGCGACACTGATTTGTACATGTCGATCTCTGCCTGCCTTTTTTTGAGATATTCCTGGATGGCGGGAGGCATCTCACGCCTTTTTTCCTGGGCTGTCTCTGATTTGCGTTTGTTGTCGAGCTCACGCTGCTGTTCTGCCTTCTCGGCTTCGAGCAGACGGGTCTCTATATCCTTCAGTCTTCTCAGCGTTTCGCTGTTTAGACGTTTGTTTACCAGTTCGGTCTCGATTCTGTCCATATTATTTATGATTTCCTCGAGTTCCTTCGAACCCTGGCCCTGTTCTTTCTTGTCGTTCTGGAGTTCTTCCAGGGCTTTTCTGAGG
>JAKQGD010000570.1 GCA_029573365.1 Bacteroidota bacterium
GTTCACTATGTCGAGAGAGACCAGCCGCCGCCAAGCAGAGTGGTCTCTTTTGCTATGTGGACTTGTCACCGCTACCATCCTTGAATAAATATTCTCTGATCATGTCTGACATCGTTATACCGCGCTGATCTGCTAAACGCTTGATGTTTTCGCGCTCTGCTTGCGTCACGCGCATTTTTATAAAAATCTTTTTAGCCTGGTCACCTTTCTTTCGCCTATCCTTTTCCACTGGCACATATGGCATGTCATCACCTCACTCGTTACCACAATTATACAATGCTCATATGCCTAATTCCAGTGCTACAACCTTAAAAAAAGTGTGGTAACTCATTGATGAAATGTCGTTACCACGATGTTTTCTATAATGTATATTATCGAAACCATGAATATAAATTATATTGAGCCTGATCTGCCGCCTGCTAATCTTAAAAATGGTGTGGTGACAGAAATGCATTTATAAATCATTTTTACGATTTTCTGCCATTGTTTTTTCTGATTGCATGCCATCACTCGATTGTTTCTGCTTTCAATGGTCTGGTGACATGTCTCACTGTTATTTCACTGTTATTTGTTGTTATTTGTTGTTATTTCGTTTCCATGTTATGAAACATGATCAGGATATGACCGCCACCAGTATGACATTTGTATCATTCTGAAAATGGTATGTTTAAGGTATAAAAATGGTCTAAAACAGTCCGGTTTCGTCCACTTTGGTCTTTTTTGTTCTGTTATCGTTCTGTAATTCATTGTTATTCTATTGCTAACAATAGAAACGCTGATCACCGCCTGAAATGTAAACAATTGTTTACCGATGTAAACTTTGTAAACTTCATGTTTTTTCAACAATTCCCTGTTATTCCCTGTTATTCACCTGCTATCAGGATCACCGTTATTTCATCGTTTATACGGTCATGGTGACTGCGCTCTGTAAAGCACATGTCCATCATCTGCTGTTTCAGCAGCAGCCACACCTAACTTTTCCAGGACTGCTGCCAGGTCTGCCTGCTTGCCTGTGGATGCCGCTTTCAGAATCACACCGCGCCACCGCCTGATATAAACTCTTTTCCAGGATGCCTTGTCCAACTCTGCCATGATCACCGCGTCTGCCTGCTGCTCTGCTGCGATCTGCTGATCTGACTTATCCTGGATGCCAAGTAATTCTTTCATACCTGGTCTGCCTGGTCTGCCTGGTCTGTCTGGTATGCCAGGACTGTATGTCAATTGATGCTTGCCATGAAATGCGCGCGCATACTCTCTGATCAGATGCGCGTAACGCTGATCACCTGTCTCATGCCACTGCTCTGCCAACTCAAAAGGTGAAAAGCCGCCATCCCTGCCACCTTTCACTGGACTTTTCGTCATCTCATGCGCAATTGACCATTTACAGACATAATTGCCTGCCTGGTCATCACCGCGTGAAAATACCACGCCTGCCTGTTGATGCGCAAACCTGCCAACTTTCGACAATACAGACCGCCACACGCCAACAATAGCCACCTGTAAATTGAAATAATCCTGATCTGTCAGTTCTTTTTCTGTGAAATATAAAACATGCCTGTGTGGATGCCATCCATGCCTGAATGAATGCGTCACCTCTAATGATGCCACGCTGCCAACAATGCCATAACGCTGCCTGGTGTCCTTGTATGACCTGCGATCTGCCATTGTTCTATAAGCACCTGTCAATGTCTTTCGTAGGTCTGCTATGTCATCATCCACCGAATGCTGTAATGTAAACGCTGCCATGATCACACCGCCACCGCCTGCGCGCCACCGCTTGATTGCACCGTCTAACTCTACGCGCCTCTGCTCTGTGATGCGCGCTGCGCATACAGGACATGTCCATACACTGCCACACACCAGCAGATTGCCATAATACGCGCGCTGCTGCGCCTGGTCATAAACAATCTCGATATTTGCGCCACCGGTCTGCCTGTGCTTTAGACACCAGGACACGCGGTCATTAGGTAGCAATTCTGACATGATGTCCTGGATTTCATACTTTCGCTGCCGCGTCTGCCATTGTTTCGCCTGCTGATCAGGATTGACCGCAATACTCGTATTATTACCAAGCGTGATACCGCCTGTCACCGATGCTTGCGCGGTCAAAGATGCCACCTACAATATTGACTGTTGCCACCAGTCCATAATTCTGCTAAAATCAAGTTAACCCAAAACAGAACACCTAAAAAAGTGTTCACTATGTCGAGAGAGACCAGCCGCCGCCAAGCAGAGTGGTCTCTTTTGCTATGTGGACTTGTCACCGCTACCATCCTTGAATAAATATTCTCTGATCATGTCTGACATCGTTATA
>JAKQGD010000578.1 GCA_029573365.1 Bacteroidota bacterium
TTTGACGAAATTGGTAAATTTATTTCTATTTAATCAAAGAAAATTTAGTAATATTTCTTAACGATATTTTCCAACATCACCTTACACAGGAAAAAAAACATGAACAAAACACTACCAAAAACAGGACTTTCCCAAAAAGAAATCTTAGACATCCTGGACAGCTACTCCAGTCAGGACCCGGACTACAGAAACCTTAAGACCTGGAGTCTCGTCTACTACCTGGGTGAGGAACTCACCAACTTCCTGTTGGAAGCCTACAAAAAGTTTTTTTCTGCCAATGGATTAAATCCTATGGTCTTCCAAAGCCTGAAAAAAATGGAAAACGAAGTCATTCAAATGACAGCCAACCTACTGCATGGCGATGACAAAGTATGTGGCGTCATGACCGCAGGCGGAACGGAAAGCTGTATGCTGGCTGTGAAGACCTATAAGGAACTCGCCAAAGCCACAAAAAGAGGGATCAAACATCCGGAAATGATCATCCCGGAAACAGCCCATGTGGCATGGGAAAAGGGCGCTTACTATTTTGACATCAAAGTACGGCATGCGCCATTGGACAAGAATTACAAGGTGGATGTCCAGGCTGTGAAAAAAATGATTACCAGAAACACCGTCATGCTTCTCGGCTCTGCCCCGGAATACCCGCATGGCCTTATTGACCCCATTGAAGAACTGGGCGAGGTTGCCCTGCAACATCAGATTCCATTGCATGTGGACGCCTGTGTAGGCGGCTATCTTCTGCCGTTTGTCGAAAAACTGGGCTATGACATCCCGCCCTTTGACTTCCGCGTCAAAGGTGTGACGTCCATGTCCGCGGACACCCACAAATACGGTTTCAGCGCAAAAGGAGCCTCCACGATTTTGTATCGCAATATGGACATCATGAAGCACCAATTCTTTGTCTATGAAAATTTCCCCGGCGGGATTTTTGCTTCCCCTGCCATGCTGGGGACACGGCCCGGCGGTTCCTATGCCGCTGCCTGGGCATCCATGATGATTCTTGGAGAAAATGGATACATGAACATAGCTAAAACCATTATGGAGACGACCAGACAATTGATAGATGGCATCCAATCCATAGAAGGATTGGAAATCATAGGGAATCCTAAAGCCAGTCT
>JAKQGD010000588.1 GCA_029573365.1 Bacteroidota bacterium
AGGCTGGGCGAACAGGGAGCTTCGGCGAGGGCAGCAAATCATATCATTGATCTTGTTAATTCAGGAAAATGACCTGGCAGCAAATCATAGAGAAGTTTGTCACCGATGTAAGCATGACCACCTGGCAGGAATGGGTAAGCACAATAAGCCAGGTAGCCAGTGTGTGGTATGCCAGAAAAAACAATATTCTCGTCTACCCTACAGGGATTGTCGGTGTGGTCCTGGCGGCATGGATTTACTTTTTTGTGGCCAGTCCACCGCTATACGCAGACGGCTTGCTTAACATCTATTACTTTCTTATGAGTGTATACGGATGGTACAACTGGGGATTGAAAAGCCGCGAACAAAACCACATTTATCCTATAAGCAGGTGTACACCGTCGGAGCTGAGGTATGGTATAGGAGGATTTTTGGTAGCCTGGCTGATACTGTACCTGTTGCTCATCAAGGTAACAAACAGCAATACGCCGGTACTGGACTCCCTGGTCTCCTCATCGGCTGTCACTGCCATGTGGTGGATGGCCCGCAGAAAAATCGAAAACTGGCATGCATGGATACTGAGCAACCTGGTGGCCATACCCCTCAATTTTTATAAAGGATTGATGCTTTTTACCCTAATGTATATTTTATTTTTGTTTCTAGCCTATAAAGGATTGAAAGATTGGAAGAAAAATGCTTTGTGATTGGTCCTGTAAAAACCGTCCCATGTAGACCTGAACAGCAACATCATCTAAAAGCCCGTGTACGGATTCTGAGTATAACCGATATTAATTATATCTTTGCTACTAAATAAAACTGTTAAAAGTGAGTATACTTTTGTTTCTGATCGTTTCATACATACTATTGAGCATTAGCCTGTATATGCTGTTTCCAAAAGCAGGAGTCCCGGCTATAAAAGGACTCATACCGGGAGTCAACTTCATAGAATGGTGCAAACTCATAGGCCGCAAGCCGACTTATGCCCTGTGGCTGTTGTTTCCATTGGTCAATATTTTTATTTTTGTAGGAATGGCTGTAGACCTGGCAAGGTCCTTTGGCAAATACAAGTTTAAGCACACAGCAGCATCGGTCATCTATGCCCCTGCCATGTTTTTTAAGCTGGCCACCAATAAGGATGACAAATACATCGGCCCTACCCTTCCTATGGAGGCGGCTTACGCCCAAAGCATCGAAGATGCCAAAGCAGCGGGAGACTCGTATAAGGTCAAACAGCTTGAGGAAAAAAATCCGTATAAAAAATCTGCAGGCAGGGAATGGGTGGAGTCTATTGTCTTTGCAGTATTTGCCGCGGCATTTATTAGAATGTTTCTCATAGAGGCATATGTAATACCCACCCCATCCATGGAAGGTTCGCTAAATGTAGGTGACTTCCTGTTTGTAAGCAAGGCTCACTATGGCATACGCACACCTATGACTGTGGCTATGATACCTTTGCTTCACAACCAGATTCCAGGTGTAGGCAAAGAATCGTATCTTAGAAAACCTAGCCTCCCTTATCACAGATTTTCTGCCATTGAAAAAATAGAGCCGGGCAAGCCTATTGTTTTCAACTGGCCAGTGGGAGACAGTGTATATATCACCAGGCAGAGGTCGTACTTTGTGAGCCAGATAAAACGACAACCTGAATACATGAATCAGGACCGCGAATTGTCCTCAAAAGTCAACAACAAAGATTTTGTGGTAAGACCACTGGACAAGCGTGACCATTATATCAAAAGATGTGTGGCAGGACCCGGCGATACCATCAGGATTATAGACCGCCAGATTTACCTTAACGGAAAAGCGGCAACCAACCCTAAACACATGCAGTTTTTATACACGGTACAGGTGCCTCCCGGTGTCAACATAAATTACAAACGGCTTGATGACTGGGGTATAGACGAAGGTGACAATGCCTATGGAGGCAAAGATCTCATCAATTCCGGATTGGGCCTGCTTTATCTGGACAAAGAACAAGCCGACAAGTTGAAGTCGCTGGACTCCGGAGTCATTGTGGAGCCATATAAAATGATATCAGAGCCAACAAAACTCTTTCCTTTTGACACTACAATAACCAAAAACTGGAGCGTAGACAATTATGGACCCGTCTGGATACCCAAACAAGGAGCCACCACACCTCTTACGACTTCTAACCTTGCTTTTTACAGGAGAGCCATTGAAGTCTACGAAAACAACAAACTGGAAGTCAAAGGCAACGAAATCTTTATCAACGGACAAAAAGCCGACAGTTACACCTTCAAACAGGATTATTTCTGGGCCATGGGCGATAACAGG
>JAKQGD010000001.1 GCA_029573365.1 Bacteroidota bacterium
GGAACTGGCCCCCAAAGGCAAGTTAAATGTAGTAAATGCAGTCTGGACCGACCAGGAATTAACAGTAAGATATGTCAGTCCCGATGCACAGGCCCTCCAGGCTGTAATTTATGACCCTGCCGGCAGGGAAGTTTATCGCAGCAGCGTTACACCACCTGTTTTTGGAGAGAAGGTCTTTACACTTAACCCAGGCAGACAGCTGCCGGGTATGCTGTATTTTGTGGCACTCATACACGGAACTGATATGGCTACCAGGGGTTTTAATGTACAGGACCCCAGATAAGAAGGGGAGGGGTCAAAACCTGAGCCTCCTGAGAGTATAACCCTCTCTTTGCAGTAAGGCAAGCATACCTGATTTTCCATACAAATGTGCAGCTCCTACAGCAGCAAAGACAGTCTCTGACTTCGCCAGGCTTACCATTCTATCGGTCATAATGACATTGCGGTCAAAAATCATAAGCTTCCTGAGGGAGCCCATGTTTTTCCGGGTGCTGTGGTACAGTCCTCTGACATCCCCTGAGCCGTATTGCCTGTCCAGAGTTTTGATTTTTTTGCGAAAAGCGGAGGAGTTACCGGCAATAGATTTCAGGCTCTTAACCTGTGATTCCAGAGGTATCCTGTGCATAATGTCGATCTGCTCGTCTACGGTTTCGAGACCTGTACGCTGCTTATCGGTCAATACAGCATAATTCCATAGATGATGGTCCAGCACATCTTTTTTTGACGGAATGACGCAGGTGGCCGCCAGCATATTGTTGATAAAAAAAGGAGTGTGCTGCTTGAAATTGTCAAGGTCTACCCCAAATGATTTGAGCACAACATTCCTTATTTTTTTTAACCTTTTGGGTTTGAAAAGATCGTCAAGTGTCAAACCATCCTGAAGTAAAAAATGAGAATTCACATCCGACTTGCGTGCCGAATCCATGTCCATTTCAGCAGCGTATATGGTAGATAGGGAAATATACTTTTCGGCCAAGGTGGCAAAGGCATAGGCATTTTCCGACGAAGTATGCATGGTACCAAAGATATAGTGGCACTGATCAGGATCTTCTTTATACCATTTCCAGAGCATACCTGACTGTTTTTTGTTTGGTTACAGTTAAATGAAAAAACCGCCACCAGCAGGCTGATGACGGTTTTTTTTCTGACACTACAGGCAAGTAGTATTATTCTTCCACATTTTCGTAATCAAATGGGAGAACTTTTTCTTTCTTGACCTTGCTTAAAGTCATAAGGGTTTTTAGTCTTTCAATCTCTTCAATCTGCGAAAGCGTCTTGAAAAGGAGTT
>JAKQGD010000005.1 GCA_029573365.1 Bacteroidota bacterium
GCCTCATTGATGACAGTTATGCCGACCTCGGCGTGCGTAAGTCCACAGTAAAAAACCATTATTTTGCCGACGCACTCAGGATGAACCATGCCGGGAGTGATAATTTTGTTGCCCGTACGAGGGCTATTGGATGTATGATACAGCATAAGTAATGAGAAAAACGATTGTGATTCTGTGTATCCATATTGCACTATATGCAAAAGTGATGCAAGGGCAAACCTTGCAACCTGAGTACTATCGTGATATAGAGCCACTGATTGTCAGGCACTGTATAGATTGCCACTATGATGGAGGGCCGGCACCCTTTGCACTGTCTACTGCTGAGCAGGTAAAAAAAAGGGCCGGTTTTGTGGCATATGTAACTGACATCAGGTACATGCCTCCATGGAAGGCAAACCCAGATTTTGGTGTACACAGAAATGCCAGAGTTATGACCGATGAAGAGATAGGTCTGATCAAGTCATGGGTAGAGTCAGGTATGAAAACCGGCAGACCCGGCAAAAAAACAAAATCCAAAAAGGCCGCCAAAAATATTTCGGAACCGCCAAACACGGTCAGGTTGTTCATGTCTAAGGATTATCAAATCCAATCAGACCGCAAAGACGATTTTAGATTTTTTTACCTTCCATATAGTAATAACCGTGACGAATTCATCACAGGGATAGAATTTATCGCCGGCAATAAACAACGTGTGCACCACAGTCGTATTATGGTGGATACTTCCGGCATGGTGGCAGGCATCGACGGTTTATCAGAAGCCGATACCTCCATTTACAGATATCAGAAAAAGCCCCTGGCTGATGAATTCCTGTACGGTTGGGTACCCGGAAATTTTACCTTCAGGTTTCCTAAAGGATTTGGTAAAAAGTTGCATAAAAATTCCGGATTCGTCCTTAATATGCATTATTCGCCATCTGCACTTAAAGAGACGGACAAATCTTCTGTAAGGCTAACTCTGGAAAAATCAGAAAACATACGTCGGGAGGTAAAGACTTTTATTCTCAGAGAAAATGATATATCCAACAAACCATTTTATATACCTGCCGAAAGCGAACGGACTTTTTACATAAGTTCCGGTATCATACCGCAGGACCTTTCATTGCTGACGGTACAGCCCCATGCCCATCTTCTGGGAAAGTCATTCAGGGCCTTTGCCATTACACCTGATGGCGACCTCATTCCCCTGATACAAATCGATAAGTGGGATTTTAACTGGCAGACGACCTACGAGTTCCCCCGGTTGCTTCACATTCCTGCCGGCTCTGTGATATACATGGAAGGTACCTATGACAATACCACAGCCAATCCTGTCAACCCCAATGTGCCACCTTTGGATGTGGGCTATGGGTGGAGGACTGTGGATGAGATGATGAACCTTATATTTTATTATACCGAATATCAGCCCGGCGACGAAAACCTGGTGCTGGAGTACTGATTAATTTTTATCATCCGTTTTCAGGGATTCCAGCAAACGGCGGGCATCGCGTTCTGAAAATTTAGAAGGAATCATGTGTTTTTTAGCCTGGGCATCCAATTTTTTACTCATATTTTTTGGAAGTGCCTTTTTAAAAGAGCTGACTGACAGCTTCACTTTTGTTGGCGGTCTGTTTTGGTAACAAAGATGATACTCGTTGTCATCTTCGAAGCGGTCGTACTGGCTACCAGATGTGTACATGCCGCGATCCACATAATCAGCTTTTTTAAGCTTCTTCCTTACATCCTGGACCAGCCTAAACTCATTATCAGTATATACATTTTTATAAAAACGATCAGGGTCAGAAGGGTTTATTTCAGGATGTTTTTCAAAGACATCTTCACTTAAGGACTTTGTAAATGCAAACCATCTTATATCCTTTGAAAATGCAATCATCGAGTCCTGACCATTCAGAATCCAAAGCTCGTTTGTATACGAACTGAACTTTATTTTTACCTGCTGTTTTTCCACTATGGCTGAGTCTTGGGTCAGACAAATCTTACCTTCCAACCATTTGTTTTCCATAAATGGGTCACCTAAAACTCCTTTATACCTTTGCGTAAATGCATAGGCATTTTGGATTCCATTCTTATTGGCAATACTTAGTTCTTCCCTTACCGACGTCTGATTGGCAAGCGAGCCATACGGCTTTGTGTCCTGGCTATGTATGATGCCCATGCTGCCTGAGAAGATTAGTAATGAAAGGAGGAATTTTTTTAAATGTTTCATGGCTGTTTTTTTAAAAGATTTTATTCATCTGATTTAATAAAAGCGGCTGTTCTTTTATCACTGCGGTGCACAATGTAGTACATTCCCGCCGCCAGCTGACTGATGTCGACCTGGTTATTACCGGCATTGAGCTGCAGCTCCATTAATATTTTTCCATCGAGACCAGTGATGTATACGATACCTGCATTCTGTGTATATATCCCAAGGAGAGTAGAGGCAGGATTGGGGCTGACTGTAAGGAAATGTTCTTTGCCGGGATCAGTGACATTTACGAGTTTTGTGCAGAAAGACGTGTCTGGATTCAGTTCAATAAAGCCCTTGGAACTAAGGTCTTTGCCGATAAATCCCGCAAAATCTGCGGGATATCTTTTCATGCGGAAAGTTGTATTGTCATTGGGTGCCAACGCAGAGCTCTGTGCTACACTGTTTCCGTTTTTGAGAGGAACTATATATTCCCACACCATGCGGTTGTCTTTGGTCAGTTCGAATGCATATCCTGTGCGGCCCACGAGGAAAAGTATGTTGTTATTTGGCTGTAGCTGTATGCTTGAAAGACCCGATGAAAACATCTGTGTGGGTGTAGGATGTTTGATGGTTTTTTCGGACGCCACAGGACCCCAGATGCCATTTGTTTTTGTATATTTCCACTCATACATGTCCCAGGGCGGTGAAAAGAATTCGCCTGTAGAGAAGTTGGTTCCTGCCTGATTGTTGAATACAGCCAGTTTTCCATAGTCGGGATTGGTTGTGGGTATAAATCGTTGTATCCAGTGTACATCATGCTGGAAAAACAGTGTCTGTGC
>JAKQGD010000029.1 GCA_029573365.1 Bacteroidota bacterium
GGCCATAGGCGTGGACCTGCTATTTGACATACCCAAAAATCCACAAGCAGACTCTTTGCTCGAAGCTGCACTGGACACCACAAACATAGTACTTGGCTACTATTTTGAAGAAAACAGAAATCATACATCCACATCCAGCAGCCGGTCGGAGCCCAGGTTTCTGGACCGCGTGTCGACAGGTTACGTCAATCTAGGCAGCAATGACGGCTTTTCTATTCGCACATTCGAGCCCTTCCATATCGTAGATGGTGTCAATGACACTTCATTTGCCATTAAGCTCGCAGGTATCAAAAACCCAAAAATTATAAAAAACCTGGGGCAAAGAAACAACACCAAGGAATGGATCAATTTTCGCAGAAAACAACCGGGAAAGGCCAATTATACCTATCCTGTAAACAGCGAAAGTATGGACCATTATCCGGTGGTAGGCATCACTAGGTTTCTGGATGAAAAAGACAATTATAGCAGCGATTATTTCAAAGGAAAAATTGTGCTCATAGGATTCATGGGACTCGATGACGGAGACCTCTCCATGAAGGACCGCTATTTCACTCCCCTCAACGAAAAATACAGCGGAAGGTCTATGCCCGACATGCATGGCATCGTGGTCCACGCCAATATTCTGTCTATGGTATTGAGTGATGATTTTATTTCAGAAATCAGCGAAAAATACCTTTACCTTGCTGCTTTTCTCATTTTTTATTTTAATTATTTACTTTTTCGACGCATCGTCAAAAGAAACCTGTTTTTTACCGTGGCAACAGTGCGTCTGATCCAGATTTTACAGTTTATTTTGCTCTTTTCTTTGGCAGTATACCTGATTTCGGCACACAATATAAAATTTAGTTTTATCCTGGTCATCACTGCTGTAATCTTATCCTTTGAAATGTATGAATATTACCACCACCGGCTCCAAAAAAGATTTGAATCCCTTTTTTTTAATACCCCAAAAAATGCGTAAAATGCAAAAAACCATAACACTAAAATCATTGCCCTGCTTGCTGGTCACCGCTATGCTGACGCTCACAGGAATATGTGCAAGAACCCAGGCCCTGACAGTCACAGGCATAGAAGGTGACGTATACGTCAGATATGTAAAAAACGGCAAGGAACACTACAACAAGATGGTGTACGGACCTGTAGCAAATGCCGACAAAGTAATACTCAAGGACGGGAGCAAACTCAGGCTTGTAAACGACAAAAACATGATTTGCAACCTGGACAAACCGGGTGATTACAGGGTGGCGGAACTTCCTTTTACTACACCTGAAAACACACCCCTGTTTGCCAATTTTATCAAATATTTCAAGTCGTTTTTTGGCACTCATGACAATCCGGAATCAAAAGCCAATTATAAAAATACCATTTTTGCTATATCACGTGGCAAGGAAGGCAGCATTTCGCCCGATTTCCCCATGGCCGGCATCTTGCCATACGGGCGGCTCGGAGGTATGCCCTTTTACTGGACCCACGAGTGCGAAAAGTGCTCTTATACGGTCAGAGTTTACGACATGGAAACCAAAAAAGAAGTTTTTGGCATGACCACAGATAAGCACTCTCTCGATATGAAAACCAGTGACAACATACTGCGTCCAGGTAAAAAATATTACTGGGAAGTAAGCGAAACAGACAAGGAGACGGCTTCCGCCAAAGTATATTTTCAGATGAGCAACGGTGCTGATTTTGAAGAAAAAATTTCTGTACTAAAGAGAGAAGCAGATTTCGAAGGCAACAGCCTCGGAGAAACTGCCAGAAACATATACATCCTTAGTCAGTTAGAAGAAGAAGGCCTGATCAATTATGCCGTTCTTTATGGTCTGTATCTAAGGTCAGCATATCCCAGCGAAGACATCCTCGGCAATGTCGTAGACAGACTGTGGTATGACCACCTGATGAAGCAGTAAATGCAATAGACATTTTTTTAGTCCTGGTTTATTGACAAGGCTTAATCAGCAGCAAATATATTCGTGGAGTGGTTGACTTTGCACCGGAATTAGTGGTTCACTTTACTCCGGAATACTTATTGAAGTTATTTTCTAGATTCGGAAAATAGTATAAACTGTTTATATTCAGATTCCTTCATTTTATTACCAACGAAAATTATCTACGATATTTTTGACAATGTCCTTTTGGTAGATGTCATTGACACGGAAACGGAAAAGATATTTACTGGTTACGGTAAAATTATACGTATATCCATATTCAGATTCAGATTCAACACACAGCCATGGCATCACGCTAAGGCATGTACAAGCTACGCACAGCGAGGTCTCGATTGTTAAAGCAAGCTTCATTACCCCCACCCTTCAAAATTTCAAATCATCAAATGAACTTAAAACATTAGCTTTGTTGGCATAAATCAAAACAACCATGGCAACCACAGCAGGTAATGCTACACCCACTTCTGACCACAGGCCAAAAACTGCTTTGTCCCTGTCGCAGATCATCAACATGAACTTCGGTTTTTTTGGAATCCAATACAGTTTCGGGCTACAACAGACGGCAATCAACCCGATTTATACCTTTCTGCACGCCAATCCCGACGAATTGCCAATACTGAATCTAGCCGGACCCATGACAGGCCTGCTTATCCAGCCTATCATAGGTGCCCTAAGCGACAAGACCTGGAGCCCCCGGTGGGGACGACGTAAACCTTACTTCCTGATCGGGGCCATCACTTGCAGTATAGCCTTGTTTTTTATGCCTTTCAGCTCGGCCCTTTGGATGGCAGCCGGTCTGCTGTGGATCCTCGATGCGGGCAACAACACAGCCATGGAGCCGTACCGTGCTTTTGTGGCCGACAAACTGCCCCGCAGCCAATATGCCAAAGGTTTTCTTACCCAGAGCTTCTTTACCGGATTGGGCATCACTCTGGCCAATCTTTCTCTGTATTTTTTTCAGCAGCTCTGGGACGGAAAGGCAGCTACAGGTATACCATACTGGGTTTTCGGTGCCTTTTTTGTAGGGTCCTTCTGTTCGATTGCGTCGGTTCTTTGGTCCATAAGCACCACTCCGGAAATACCACCCACAGATCAGGAACTCGCCCAATTGAAAGCATCTAAGGTTTACGGACTAAAGGCGATAGTAGAACCATTCAGAGAAATTTTTGAATCCATATCCGTTATGCCACGGACCCTCTGGCAGTTGGCACTGGTGTACCTTTTCCAATGGTATGCCATGTTTTGCTACTGGCAATATGTGTCACATTCCATAGCCAAAAGCGTATGGAAAACAAGCTCATCCGAAAACATGGAACTATACTCAGAGGCAGCAGGCTGGACAGGGCTGGTCAACGGATTTTACAATATTGTCACCTTTTTGTCGGCATTCGGCCTGGTGTGGATGGCTAAAAAGTTCAGTGCACGGTATGTACACGCATTCTGTCTGTTGCTGGCAGCCCTGGCCTTGTTAATCATGCCGGGCATAGAAAACAAGTATCTGTTGTTTGCTCCTATGGTGGGGTTTGGCATCGCATGGGCTAGCATGATGGGCATACCTTACATCATGGTAGCCAGCAGCATACCACCTGCCAAAAACGGCGTGTATATGGGCATTGTCAATATGATGATTGTCATACCCATGATTATACAGACCCTAAGCTTTGGATGGGTATACGACCACGTGTTGGGAGCCGACCCCGGCCAGGCACTCAGATTTGCAGGAATACTGCTTCTGGTTGCTTCGCTTGCTACCCTGATGATCAAAGCCAGTGAAGTGGAGGTAGAATGAATATATAAAGCAGTTAAAATCAGGTTAAACCGGACTGTTCAGACATCACTTTTTAAAAGTTTAGATTATTTTTGACAATAAAAATTATGAACACAGATTATGGTAAATTTGTCTGGATTGGGCTTTTGGTATCCGTGGTTTCGGGATGTATCATACCGGCAAAACCCATTTACGACAAGCCCTCAAAAAATAATATGAGTTATAATGTAGCCTATCTTTTTGAGCACGATGGCTGCAAGGTTTACAGATTTGAGGACCGTGGCAATTTTGTTTATTTTACAACATGCATCGGCGAAACCAATTATCAGCAAGACTCTGCCCGGGTTATCAGGAATACGACCATAAAAAGACAATGAGGCGACCTAAATCGTTTGCCTTAGGTATTAAACAGGGTAAAGGATAAATCAGAAATCCTCTACTTAACCGGGTCTTTCTGCAACATGACTCTGGGGTACACATTGTTTTCCCTGTCTGTATCTGCCAGTCTCTGTGATGCGTCGATTTCCAGTTTTTCGATGTCTCTGATGTTCTGATCTATATTGAGGCTGTAAGTAGGATGTGTCCAGGGCCAGTCAGCCATCACCTTGAACCGGTCAAAAAAGCGGTCTCCCTTTTTCTCTCCCCTCATGATTTCCATCGGTATGTAATATTTGTATTCTTTCCCGTCTTTGGTCCTGACGGTGATGTCAAGAGGCATCGGCATATTGCCTTTCCTGCGGATAATGACGGTTTTGCCACGCATATCCTCTATGTCGTAGTCAATAGTTTGCGTCGTATTTACAAAATATTCTCTGAACCAATCCAATTCCAGACCGCTGGATTTTTCCATGATACGGACAAAATCATTGGCATTGGGGTGTTTAAACTTCCACGCGTTGAAGTACATCAGCATACCTTTGTCAAATGCTGTCTCTCCTATGATGTATCTCAACTGCTCCAGGAATACCTCCCCCTTGGTATAACTACCCACGCCATAGGCAGTATTGGTCATAAAATGATCGGCATGGGTCGAAAGCGGCTCCTCTTTTCCGCTAAGGGCAAAATTGATGTATCCTTTTACTTCTTCCATATGCGGATTGGCTTCTGTCTCGCCGGGGATGAGTTTTTTAGCCTTGAGATGGTTCATGACCTCGTTGCCGGCGTATGAGGTAAACCCTTCGTCCATCCATGCATAAAGGGCCTCATTGGACCCCAAAATGCCCTGGTACCAGCTATGGAGCAATTCATGAACAGATACACCTACCAGGCTTACCAGATTCCTTTCACCGGTGATGAGGGTAGCCATGGGATATTCCATCCCCCCGTCGCCTCCCTGTATAAATGAATATTCCGGATAAGGATACTGGCCGTATTTTTTATTTATAAATCTGAATGCCTCAGCCATGATAACCGGAAGTTTCTGCCAGTTGTCTGTGGTTTTGTCCCCTGGTTGAAAAAAACATCTGATTACAGGAACTCCCTCTTCCTGCAGACTTATTTGCTTGTAGTCTGGATCTGCGGCCCACACAAAATCGTGTACATCCTTTGCCTTGAAATGCCAGGTTAGCTTTTCTGGCCTGGCAACGGGTTCTGAGGACGAATATCCGTACCCTGCTTCGCCGGCATTCTGGAGGACACCGGTGGCAGCGACTATGTAGTTGGAGGGCAGGGTGAGCTTCACATCAAATTCGCCAAAAATCCCGTAAAATTCCCGACCTACATAGGGATTGGCGTGCCATCCCTGATAGTCGTAGTTGCACATCTTGGGATACCACTGTGACATCGAGTACTCTATGCCTTCCCTGCTAAAGCGACCCGACCTACGGACCTGCAGAGGCACCTGCCCCTGGAATTCCATGTCAAAAGTCACCGTACTATGAGGCATTACCGGTTCGCTCAGCTGTACTTCCAGAATGGTGCCTACTGTTTTATGCAGCACCTTGCGGCCATTCATCTTGAGGCCGTCGACCTTAAGAAATCCCTGCTCGTCTTTTTTGAGTTTAACGATCCTGTCAGCCACTCTTTTGTCAGGGTCGGGCAGATTGCGTGAACGCACATCCATCATGCTGTTTGGCTGAAAAGCATTGAAATAAAGATGATAAAACACCTTGTAAAGTGTATCAGGACTGTTGTTTGTAAATTCGAGCCTTTGAGTGCCCTTAAACTGGTGTTTTTTAATGTTAAAATCCACGTCCATCACATAGCTGACCTTTTGTTGCCACCTTTCGGGTTGTCCCAATGCAGCAAAGCCACAAAACAAAGCCATCAGGCTAACGATCATTTTCTTCGGTGGTATCATAATTAAACTACTCTTTTTTAAGGTTAATCAGCAATCAGGGTTCTACCGCCAGCACCGTTTCCGGCTTATGTACGGGTTTCAAAATATGATCAAACGGAGGCCATCCGTATTTTCTTTTGCTTATTGCTGTAAAAATCAATGCAGCTATGACAAATCCAAGAGTCATGAGCCACGGCCTGACTTCTGATGTTATAAACAGACTGTCTGTCTGCAATACTCCACCTTCATAAGAAAACAGAGTGGCTCCAAAAAAATTGGTAGCCGCGTGCACCCCGAGGGCAAGCTCCAGACCATCGTCCATCACAGTGATAACAGCAAGAAACAACCCGGCAATCACATAATAAAGTTGCATGGTCCAAAATCCAAATTTTGCAACTTCAGGATTGGTGCCATGCATCAGGCCAAACATGATACTTGAGACCAGGACAGGTATCCATTTATTGTGTGTGAGGACGCCTAGCCCCTGCATGATGTAACCTCTGAAAAAAATCTCCTCAAAGCTGGTCTGTACGGGCAGCAGGGTGAGACTGATTACCATAAGTGGCAGAAATCCCGCACCATTCCACCGAAAAGTGTAAGAGCCGGGATAAATCACATATGTAGCTCCTTCAAGCAGGAGAGAAAGGAAAAGCCAGAAGCCAAAACCAAAAAATATCCTTTTCCAGTCTATGGCCGACCTGTGGGTAATCACATCCAACAATTTTTTATCATGAAGAGATCTGATTACAATAATCAATGCCGTCATGGCTACCACAAACATCATAATCAGTAGTACCAGCCCCAGATTTTTGTTTACACCCACGGCACTAAAATCCATAGTTTTTTCAAACCTGGCTAGTGCCTCCTGTCCGAGAGAAGGCTCGTCGTACATACGCCACAGTATGGCTCCGTAAAGAAACATCTGGCCAGCCATATAACCCACCACGACTGCTACAATACCTACCAGGTACCGCCACCAGTCGTTGGGCCCTTTATAAGCCATTTGAAAAAAGTCAGACTCCGTTAGGGATGCAGCCGGATGATTAATCACTTATAATCGATTTAAAACAGGGCCGAAAATACAAATTATTTTGTATTCTAAAAAAACGAGCACATGGCATCTTAAGCCGACATGTGGATTATGATGCTTCGCGGGAAATCAGAGGATAATTGATTTTGTCATAATTTTTGCTTTTTCTTTGCAAAAATTTCGCCAAAATCTTTTATTTTTTATCATTGATACCACGGATTAAAATCCGTGGCTATAAATA
>JAKQGD010000032.1 GCA_029573365.1 Bacteroidota bacterium
ATCGCTCCACCACTGGTGATTTCTAATCAGGAACTTACTGAAAGCATCAGCCTGGTAATCGGAGCCCTCGATGAGGTCAGTCAAGCCTCTGTTTCCTGACAAAATACACTTTCCATGAAACAGAATCTATTTAAAAGGCTGGCCAGTTACTTCACAGAAATCCACATAGAGTCGACAAGCTCACACTATAACGACATACTCGAAGTGACACTCAGCAAGGGAAGATACAGGCTTAGTACCGAAAATGCCATCTACTCGTGGTCCGACAAATATGACAACTTCAGAAAATGTTTTGAAAGGTTGAACCTGGAGCGAAACGATGTTCAAAATGTACTGATCCTTGGTTTTGGTCTGGGCAGCATACCGTACATGCTCGAAAAAACCTACGGCAAGGACTACAGTTACACAGGAGTGGAAATCGATGAGGCTGTAATTTACCTGGCTTCAAAATATGTGTTGGACGAGCTGTCTTCAGAGATAGAGTTGGTGTGTGCCGATGCTTCCATATTTGTGCAGCAAAACCAGGTCCTTTACGACATGATTTGTATAGACCTGTTTATAGACGATGAGATTCCTGAGGTCTTTCTGACAACCGCTTTTCTGGAGGATGTCAAGGAGTGTCTGTCACAGAGCGGCTTTATTGTATTCAATCATTTGTATTATTATGCTAAAGACAAACAAAAGGCCGAAAACTACCACACATCGGTTTTTAAGTGTGTTTTTCCTCAGTCTGCCTGCCTCGACGTACACATGAACCGGATGATGATAAGTGACAGAAAAGCCATAAAAATGTGAGAGAGGCTTTTTAATATTTGAATATTTAAAATAACTTTGACAAATTATAAAATTTGTAAAACAGGAAAATTATGAAAGGTATTGGGTTTTTTATGGCTATGGTTTTTACCATTTTTTTACATGACCTTAAAGCACAGGAAGGATATCGTGAAATCGGTCTAAGACTCACTGATTTTAATAGTCTTAACTTTATTTACAAGAAACAACTATACGAAAATATTTACAAGAGATACAGGGTTGTTGCCGGTAATTTTCAGATAAGAATAAAGGACGAATTCCTGTTAAATACAAATCTGGGATTGGCCATAGGCAAAGAAAAAAGAAAGGATATTGCCGAAAGACTACAGTTTGTCCATGGATGGGAACCAGCTGTATTTGCCGGATTTTCAAAAAACGATACAGATTTTGTTTTATCGGGCAATATTAATTTGGGATATGTCCTTGGTTTCCAGTACAATGCATCAGAAAAATTTGTGGTGAGCCTGGAGGCTATACCTTATTTTGGCGTTTACGCCTCTTACACTGACAGCGGCTTAGATCCGGTAGCAGTACAGGGAGGAATCAGTAACAATGCTGCTGCGATTACAGTAGTGTACAGGTTTTTCAGGTAAGTCTTGCCATCTGCAGGATTTGGTTTAGTCAGGAATTCACCTTTATTTTTACAGATCACAGCCATAGGCCTGAACATATTGCTATCTGTGGTTATTATTTATGGCAGATCAAGCATATACAGGTATTGCGTCTGGAGACACTTAAATTGACCCAATTCAGAAATTATGAGTCTGAGAGCATCCGTTTTCATCCCGGATTCAATGTGCTTGTAGGTGCCAATGGCATGGGCAAGACCAATGTTCTGGATGCGGTGTATTATATGTGCCTGGGCAAAAGTTTTTTTTCTCAGGGTGATAAGCTGGTAGTGCGACATGGCAGTGATTTTTTTAGGCTGGAAGGCAGGTTTGACACCCTGACAGGCACCGATCGGGTGGTGGTAAAATCCCTGCCGGGTAACAAAAAGGAAATCGAAGTCAATGCCCAAAAGCTCGATCGTATTTCTGACCTTGTGGGTAGGACGGGTTGCGTTATAGTGTCGCCGGAAGATATCCATCTTTTACTTGAGGGCAGCGAGGAAAGAAGAAACCTCCTCAACAACACCATCGTGCAGACGGACCGCGGTTACCTCGAACATTTGCTGCATTACAATCACCTGCTCAAAAGTCGCAATTCGCTGCTTAAAG
>JAKQGD010000035.1 GCA_029573365.1 Bacteroidota bacterium
CATCGTACGAATTGGTTCCCAGGCAATCGGGTCGGAAGGGTTCGATGACTATATTGCCCTCGTCGATGCTTTTGAGGATTTCCTTGTCAGACAGAATCATCAGGTTGTTATTTTTCCGCTAAGGTAAAAAAATATTGTGGAAGGCCTTGTGTAACCTTGATTACATACGGGGAACTTGTTTAGCCGTAATTTTGTATCTCTTTTTAAACAACATAAGCCAATGACGTATTCAGAAATTATCAACAGCGAAACTCCCACACTTGTCGATTTTACTGCCGCATGGTGTGGACCCTGCAAGGCCATGGCTCCTATACTGGAGCAACTGGCCGGCAAAGTAGGCGAGAAAGCCCGCATCGTAAAAATTGATGTGGACAAAAATCCGGCTATAGCCGAAAAAATGAATATCCAAGGAGTGCCTACCTTTGTATTGTATAAAAATGGCAAGGTGCTTTGGAGGCAATCGGGCATGCAGTCACTAAATCAGCTCGAAAGCCTGATAAACCAAGCCCAACAGAACTGACATAATAGACAGGTTATTATATTGCATAATAGGAGGGGCGAAAGCCCCTTTTTTATTTTTACCATATGTTTCTGGCTGATGTCAGAAAACAACCGATGCTGGAGAATCCCCGATAAACCTTTCGGCGAAAGCCGGAAAATAAATAGTACAGTCAGGAACTTAAGGTTAAATGTCATCTGGCGGCTGAACAAAACGGGGCCATTATTTTTTTAGAATGGTAAGTGTTAAATTTGCAGTTTTTCAAAAATACTAAATCATCATACCATGGCATTTGATATAGAAATGATTAGGGAGGTATACAGGAATTTTCCCGCAAGGGTGGATTCAGCCCGGAAGACGCTGAGCAGGCCGCTGACCTTGTCGGAAAAGATTTTGTTTGCACATCTGCACCCTGACTCACCGCTTGAGGATTTTAAAAGGGGCAAGGATTATGTGTTTTTTGCACCCGACAGAGTGGCCATGCAGGATGCCACGGCACAGATGGCCTTGCTGCAGTTTATGACAGCTGGCCGGGCCAAGGTAGCGGTACCCAGTACGGTACACTGCGACCATTTGATACAGGCAAAGATCAATGCAGATGTCGACCTTAAAAGTGCCCTGGACATAAACTCAGAAGTTTTTGACTTCCTGCAGTCTATTTCCAATAAATATGGTATAGGTTTCTGGAAACCCGGTGCAGGTATCATCCACCAAGTAGTACTCGAAAACTATGCTTTTCCCGGTGGTATGATGATAGGTACGGATTCGCATACGGTAAATGCGGGGGGTCTCGGTATGGTAGCCATAGGCGTCGGTGGAGCAGATGCAGTGGATGTAATGTCGGGTATGGCCTGGGAACTAAAGATGCCAAAACTGATAGGGGTCAAACTGACAGGCAAACTTTCGGGGTGGACCGCACCCAAAGACGTCATACTGAAGGTGGCAGGCATCCTTACGGTCAAAGGAGGTACAGGTTGTATAGTGGAGTACTTTGGCGAGGGGGCCACAAGCATGTCGTGTACCGGCAAGGGTACCATATGCAACATGGGTGCCGAAATAGGAGCCACAACATCTACATTTGGGTACGATGCCTCTATGTCCCGGTATCTAAAGTCCACGGGAAGGGCCGATGTAGCTGAGATGGCCGATGCCATATCCTCACACCTGACTGCGGACCCAGAATGTTATCAAGACCCTGCGTCTTATTTCGACCAGGTGATAGAAATAAATCTGTCAGAACTAGAACCCCACATCAACGGACCTTTTACTCCTGACCTGGCAACACCCGTGTCAAAGATGAAAGAAGTGCTGGCTGATATAGGCAAAGACTGGCCTGTGGAGGTAAAAGTGGGTCTCATAGGCTCATGTACCAACTCATCATACGAAGACATATCAAGGGCAGCATCGCTGGCTCAGCAGGCAGTCGATAAAAAACTGAAGACAAAGTCAGAATTTACGATCACTCCCGGCTCAGAGCAAGTGAGATTTACAATAGAGAGAGATGGTCTGATAGATATATTTGAAAAGATCGGAGCCTATGTCTTTGCCAATGCCTGCGGACCGTGTATCGGCCAGTGGGACAGGGCAGGAGCGGATAAAAAAGAAAAGAATACAATTATTCACTCATTTAACAGGAACTTCTCCAAGCGTGCCGACGGAAATCCCAATACCCATGCTTTTGTAGCCTCTCCGGAGATGGTAACGGCGATTGCATTGGCCGGAAGGCTGGACTTTAACCCGATGACTGACAAGCTGATCAATGATGATGGCTTGGAGGTAATGCTCGACGAACCCACAGGACAGGAATTGCCGCCAAGAGGATTTGCTGTAGAGGATGCCGGCTACCTGGCACCTGCAGCAGACGGCAGTAAGGTAGAAGTCAAAGTGGCACCGGACAGCGACAGGCTCCAATTGTTGGAATCGTTTGTTCCGATTACAGCGGACCAGGTAAAGAATATGAGACTGCTGATAAAGGCCAAAGGCAAATGTACCACAGATCATATTTCTATGGCA
>JAKQGD010000041.1 GCA_029573365.1 Bacteroidota bacterium
CCTGTGGTACCACATAGACGCAGCCCATGGTGGCCCTGCCGTATTTTCGGAGACTTACAGACATCTTATGTCGGGCTGCGAACTAGCAGACAGCATCACAGTAGATGCCCACAAGATGATGATGGTCCCGTCGCTGACCACCATGCTTTTTTTTCGAAATAGCCACGACAGTTACCGCACCTTTGCACAACAGGCAGACTATCTTTGGAACTCTTCAGTAGAAGAATGGTACAATTACGGAAAAAGAACCATGGAATGCACCAAGATCATGCTCAGCATCCGCATTCACGCCCTCATGCTGCACTATGGTGTAAAAATATTCGGAAGCAATATAGACCGGTGTTACGGGCTAGCCCAATCATTTGCGGATATGATCGACCGTAATGAAAATTTCGAGCTGGCCGTGCGTCCACATTCCAACATCGTCTGTTTCAGAATTAAAGCTGATAATGGTGCCCTCACTGACCACCTCAACAAAGAAGTTAGAAAGGCTGCACTCCACGATGGACGTTTTTATATAGTACAGACCTCTCTCAAAGGCAATACGTGGCTCAGAGTCAGTATTATGAATCCATTGACCACAGAAACACACCTTGCATTTTTGCTCCGATACCTCACGGATTTAAAACACAGCATGTCCTGAGGTCATTTTTTAGCCTGCCTTTGATACATTTTAACCTCAGATACCCGTAAATTGCGGAATTATTAATCTAGACGACCTGATGCTGAAGTGGGACACCGCCCTTTTTGAGTTTATCAACAATGACCTCTCCAATCCGTATTTTAATATGGTCATGCCCTGGCTCAGAGAACCCCTTTTCTGGCTTCCAGTCTATGTTTTTATCATTGGTTTTTTGTTTTTTAACTTTGGCCGGAAGGCATACTGGGTTGTTATCTTTGCCATCCTAACTGCCTCAAGCTCAGATATGATTAGTTCCAGGGCCATAAAATATACCGTCAAAAGACTCAGACCATGCAATACAGAGCAGGTACACGTTATCAGGCGGGTCCACTGTGGCAGTGGTTACAGTTTTACATCGTCACATGCCGCCAACCATTTTGGCCTTGCCTGCTTCCTCGTGCTGACCTTGGGCAGGACCCTGCCTTCGTCGAGGTGGTGGCTGTGGACCTGGGCTACAATAATTGGATTTGCACAGGTATATGTAGGTGTACACTTTCCACTGGATATAGTAGGCGGAGCCCTGCTCGGCATTGCCCTCGGCATACTGTGGGCAGGACTTTACCACCGTTATTATCCTGACCTGAAAACCCCTTCTACCGCATGAACAAACAAGAAATTTTTTCCATCCTTCAGGAGGTCACAGACCCCGAAATCCCCGTGCTGACCATTGCAGATCTGGGAATACTCCGGGATGTAGAGATCGATACCCACGGACTTGTCACCGTCTACATCACACCTACCTATAACGGATGTCCTGCCATGGACATGATCTCCGTCAATATCAGGGCAGCATTGCAGGCAGCTGATATAAATGACGTGGCCATAGTCTCCGTACTTGACCCTCCCTGGACCACCGATTGGATTTCAGAGGCTGGTCGTAAAAAGATGCTAGATTACGGCATTTCTCCTCCGGCAGAAAGCACCACCGACACCTCTTTTATCACCGGCAAAAGTCCGGTAGTTGTATGTCCTATTTGCAAGTCCTTAAACACCTCTATAATAAGCCGTTTTGGGTCCACACCTTGCAAAGCACTATACAAATGCAATGACTGCCTCGAACCTTTTGACTATTTTAAATGTCACTAACCAAATACAATCACCCGCCATGTCACATATAAATATACACACTGAGTCAGGAGTACGTATCATTACACTCGACCGTGCCGACAAATTCAATAGTTTTGTCAGACAGATGGCCCTCGATTTCCAGAGTGCCCTGGATGACGCAGCAGTCGACCCTGGAGTCAGATGTATTTTGATAACCGGCAGCGGCAAGGCATTTTGTGCAGGCCAGGACCTCGCCGAAGCCACCAATCCCAACGGCATAGGCCTAACACGGATCGTTTCTGAGCACTACAATCCTGTGATCCAAAAAATCAGGCAAATGCCAAAACCCGTTATTGCCGCCGTCAACGGTGTGGCCGCAGGAGCAGGTGCCAACATAGCCCTGTGCTGTGACATCGTCATCGCAGCCGAAAGTGCCTCTTTTATCCAGGCATTCAGCAAAATAGGCCTTATACCCGACTCGGGAGGCACCTACACCCTTCCCCGCCTTATCGGGCTGCAGCGGGCATCCGCACTTATGATGACCGGCGACAAAGTCAGTGCAGCCGATGCCCTCTCCATGGGCATGATATACAAGGTCTTTGCTGACGAAACCTTCATGAGTCAGGCCATGGCCCTTGCCACACAAATGGCAGCCATGCCCACATACGGACTGGCACTGACCAAGCAGGCCCTAAACCGGACCTTTGAAAACACACTCACAGACCAGCTGGCACTCGAAGACCACCTGCAGACCCTGGCAGGAAGCAGCGACGACTACAGAGAAGGCACCGAAGCTTTTCTCCAGAAAAGAAAACCCCTCTTCAAGGGCCATTGATAGGGTATAAAACAAAAAAACCCGGGGTGAAAATCGCCTCCGGGTTTTAAAAATATATTAAAAAGCTTTTATTTGACCAGGTCGTACTTGTAATTGACTATCCTCAGATACCTGCTGCCAGTCTTAGGATTGATGTTTTTAAGATAGATATCGACATCTATGATCTCAGATTCCTCCTTTTTCCCGCTGTCAAACGTCACATGTATCACCCCTTTTTTGCCGGGTAGAATCTTTTCTCTGGGCCAGTCCAGGGTCGTACAGTCACAGCCGGAAGCTATATCTATATCTATCACCTCGGTACCTGTATTGGTAAATACAAAGTCAAATTTTTTGATCTCACCCCTCTTAACTTTGCCCAGGTCTATCTGCTCCTTTTCAAAAGTCATCTGAAATCCCTGATGCGTCACCTTGACAGTTTCTGCTTTGGCAGGCTTTTTGGCTTTCTTCTGGCCTGTCACATCGCCCGCAGCAAAGAAAACAAGTGCAAAAAATATCCAATAAATCTTCATGTTCCTTATTTTTATTTTGGCTTACAACCCATTAGACGCTGCAAAAATGCAAAATGTTACCTACAAATGGTCTTATAATAATGTTAAAAAATCTGGTTTTTTTGGGAGTGCCCCTGCCCGTAGGGTCAGATTTCATCCTGCCTACCGTCAGGGTCGGGTCATCCGCTTTATCCCGACAATATCGGGATGCCCGCTCCTACCCCTCACTCATTATGCTGCATTACTGACCGGAGACCCTCCTGCCGACAACCAGCCAACCAAAAGTAATTATATTGCTTCAGCACCTTTGATGGTCCATCATTGGGCTCCAGCCCTAACCAAAAAAAGTAGAGCCACAACTTTTGATATTTATTCGATTAATGTCTACACTGTATCATTCCTGGCACAGACAGAATCAGCTTTTAAGGTTTTTTAGCTCTGGTAATCTCTCTTTTGCCGGGAGGTCCGGGAAGTTTTTCCACCTGATAACCCACGGCCATAAGCGTGCGACGAAAAGTACCCTGCACACAAAAACTGGTCAGGACACCACCATCTGCAGTCATATCATAGATTTTTTGCAAAACAGGCTGTTCCCACAGCAAAGGTTGTGCTCCGGGACCAAACGCATCATAATATATAACATCATAACGGTCTGTGATGCTCAAGTCTTCTATCTTTCCTTTGATTTTTTTCATGCTAAATGAAGGCAAAAGCTCGTTCCACTCTCCCCAGGGTGAGCTATGTATTTTACTAAAAAGGTTATCATCCTTTAGTATCTGTCCGTAATTAAGCTGGTTGGTGATTTCAGTGTTCAGAGGATAAGCTTCAATGGTTGTGTAACGCACCATACGGTTGTAGGACTGCGACCATTGAGCGGTAAGCAAGGCATTCAGCCCGGTGCCAAAACCCATTTCAAAAATAGTGACCGGTCCTGCTTCCTTGCTGTGTGACAGATAATCCAGCCCGGCACCTATAAAGATATGCCTGCTTTCGCTGATGGCTCCGTGCTTTGAGTGGTACGTTGCGTCAAAATGTTGTGAGCGTAGGGTGTGTGATCCGTCAGCCGATACGATCAGGCTTTCTTCAGGCTGCATGCCAGCTCAGTGTTTCCTTAAGTTCTGCCACGGTAATATCAAAATGTGATGCATCGTATAAACACCCTCCTTTGCGGACCAGCAAAATCTGAGGTGATTCGTGGTGCACCTGAAAACGTTCGGCAATGTGATCAGAAATCTGCCTGTAAGCTTTGAGGTCGAGGTAGTAGGCATCCACATTCTTAAGATCCCATTCGCCCTCCAGCCTCATTTTAGCCATGTGGCTGACAGAACAAGTGGTGCTGTGCTTAAAGATAATTATGTCTTGATGGTGCGATGCCGATATAGCTTCTTCCAGTTTTTCGGGGGTGTCGAGCACCTTCCAGTCAATCATATGAAAATCAGATGATTATCTTCCGAAAGGTACAACTATCTTTGCTACAGATTTAAGTTCGTAGGGGCATCCATAACCCCTGTTGCAGGAAGAAAATGCTATGGCCATGGTGAAAAGCGCTACAACAAAGGCGGCTTTTCTGGAGATTTTGCTGTTCATTTTTTGGATTATATTTTGAATCTTTAACGAATTAGGCACAAAAATATTATTTCTGTTGAATATATAGACGCAAAAATTAACAAACGGCTCAGTTTTTTAATAAAGATTAACAATTTTTAGAATGTATTTCCGTGACATGGTATGAAAACGAGGTATAGATTTTAAAAAAAATGGGTACAAACTTTTGCAGATATTAACATTGTGTTAACTTTACACTAAGATTTAGGTCATTTGGTGACCTACACAGACTAGAACCATTATTTAACATTAAACAAACCACCTGAGATGAGAAAGGCATTTTTATTTGTTATTTTTTCGCTGATTTTTAAATTCAGTTATTGTCAGGCTCCATATATTATGGACGGTCCTGGAGAGGGACTTGGACAGTATGGTTACATTGATTTAAGTGCAACAACGTTTGCAAGACTAAATAGAAACACTTACACTAATGTCCTAGACCTTGGGGCCCGGTGGTGGGTTGGGCAGGAATTTGTCTATTGGACAGGAGCAAATTGGAATTGTAATAACAATAATGGTGTCCAGCATAATACGACAGATAATTTTAATCCTTCAAATTTTGGAAGCAACTGGCAAGTTGGAGCAGATGCATATGTATCTGTATGGGCTAAATGGTGCGATCCACCTGGCCAAAGTCATACTACAGGGCAAACT